>JAUXDH010000133.1 GCA_030618545.1 Chlorobiota bacterium | reverse complement strand
ATCCCTTCTATGTTGTAATCCAAATATTTTAACATCTTTTTTATTTTTAATCAGTTAATTACGATTTTAAAGTTTACACCTTCGGGCAATACTGAGCCTGAAGGTTTTCTTTTCTTGGCAAAGTTTTACCGGGTTCAATACCCGGTAAAACTTTAAGAAACCTTCGGTACAAAACATCACCATCGGTTACTTTCCTTGGCGTTCCAAATGGCAGCTATAAAAACATCCTTCTATCAACGGTCCAATAATGGCCGCATTTCAGTGTTTAATTTTTATAGATGAGAGCTGTGGCCTTCGGGCAGCGGACACCTTTTTTTGCAGGCGCCGCAAGGGATCCCTTACAGTCTCTCGGTCTTAGCAATGTTTTTACTGCTGTATTTGGAATTAAACAACTGCATAAACATATTCAGTTTCATTTTTCATTACATACCTGATTCTATTCAATAGCTTTTTTGCAATTCTGATAATAGCTTCATTCTTTTTCATCCTTTTGCACAACTCATTAAAACATAAAGCCAGGGAAGGATCATGCCTTGATGCTGTCCAGGCAGATTCTATAACAATGCTGCGCAATGGCTTGTTAGCCCTGGGTGTTATATTTCCAACCTTATCATTATCGCCGGAAGAATGCGTTGTAGGTATTAAACCCACATAAGAACAAAACGCATCTAAGTTTTTAAACCGGTTAATATCTTCCAGTTCGGATAACAGTGTTACTGCTGCAATTAACCCTATCCCCGGAATACTGCATAACAGCTTGAGTTTATCAGAGTAAACGCTGTCCTTATAAATTACCCTGAGTTCCCTGTTCATCTTTAGCAAATTAGTTCTGAGATATTCTGTAGTATCTAGCGTGTTGTTCAAGACTATTTTTCCAAAATCAGTAGTTGATTCTACAGTACGTAACCACTTTGTAAATTTTCCGGACCAATGACTGGATGCTGAATCCAGTTCTTTTGGAATGCTGATGCCATGGAAGTACAAAAAGGATTTTATCCTGTTCTTGTTCCTGCTGATCTCTTTAACTAATGTCTTTCTATATCTTACCAATCCACGAAAATCAATGTTGGCTTTGGTTGGGATATAGATTCCCACCAGATCTCCACTTCGCAATGTTTTGGCTATTTTCCTGCTATCCCGTTTGTCATCTTTATACTTACGTTCTTTATCCGAAGTAGGTATATCAGCTGGGTTAGCTATAATATTGTGTATCCCATTTTCTTCAAGTTCCCAATGAATACTATAACCGCAGAAACTAGCCTCATAAGCTGAATAATAGCTGCACCTGGGAAAATTCTTCTTTAAGTAGCGTGCTAATTCTTTAGCGCACGGGTTCTGGGAAAACGTTTTGTGTGTAGAATGTTCCAACATAATAGTCACCTTCCATCTTTTTAAGTGAGTATCAATGCCTACATAAATCTTTTGGTCGCTTAAACCAATGTTGTTACTTTTACTTTGCATAAGCCCTCTGTTTTTGATGATTGAGTTTGGACTACACAATTTACAAAAACTTGATGGCTTATGTTTTTTACAAACATACTGCCTTCGGGAGAGTTTAGAGTTTGGAGTTTAGAGTTTGGAGTTCAGAGTTTGGAGTTAATGCCATTAAGTTAAGGGTTTTCCGCCCTTGCTTACTCTTTGATTCTCCGTCAACTGACGGAAGCCTGCGCACGGGGATTTGCCCCTTTAGGGGATAGGGGTGTGCGGGAAAACAGTACATGATATATTCTTATCTACTAACTTAATGTCATTAAGTTTGGAGTCTTGAGTGAAATCATCTCTTACCGTGTTATTGAAATTAGGTAAACTTCCCGGATTCAGCACTCTCCATCAATTTTCACAATTTCACCAATTTTCTGTCTTAACCATCAACCATTAACCATTAACCATTAACTATTAACCAGTGACCAATGACCAATCACCAATGACCAATAACAACTAGACTAAAAAAAAGAGGCTGCTTCTAAAATTGAAACAGCCTCTTGTTGATAAGAATTTTTATTGATCCTTACTAATTTGCGATCAATTCATATCTTGGGAATGCCTCACTAAGTATGAGGTTGACAGTGTAATTACCGGCAGTTTCAATGATGACATTAGCACCTTCCTGAGTTAGAAAACCGTCATCGGGATCATTGAGTCCATAGTTAAATGCCCAATCGGAATTGGCGCGCCATTTAAACTCATCAGCAGCCGCAAAGTCCATGGTTACCGTCCACATTTGATTGTCGGCATCCCAGGTCAATTCCTGATCGGGTGTACCTCCCCAATCATTGAATGTACCTACCAGTGCAAAATTCCGAAGTTCATTGGTCCATAACAATCCTTCCGTATCTGCTGTCAGGTAGTAGTTTCCTGCTCCCGGTACCTCCAGGTTATCACCGGCTGGATCTAAAGTTCCCGGAGTGGCGCCGGTTCCGTAGTTGGTTCCATTCCAACTTGCCTCCGTAGTGAATTTAAATAAGAATGAAGCACTTTCTGCAGGGTAATAAATATATCCTGTGTATTGATTATTATCCTCAGGAGAATAAATATTTGGCGCTACGTCCGGCGCCCATCCCTGGTAATCACCTGGTACCCATAGTTTAGGATATTCAGGTGGACCTGAAGTTTCATAAGGAGTGATTGTAGCGCCAATAATCTCAGAATCCAGTATTGTTTCCGGAATAACAGAACCATCACTATTGGACCTGAGTGTTGCGGTAACCCTGAATTTCAGATCACTTGCAACATCGGGTGTAAGTCCCAAACTCAGCAATACGACATTCAATTCGGCATATGTAGTTGTAAAACTTGTCTCGATTGTACTGGCTACATCTTTTGCACCGTCAAAACTGCTGTCAGACTGTACCATCTGCAACAGGTAAGAGGTTGCTGCAAGATCAGTAAGGTTATACACAGCGGCTGACCATTCAAAAGTGATCGTTGAATCAGCGTTATCTGCTGTCAGCACAAGACTTGCGCCATCAGCAGGGCTCGTGATCGCAGGGCTTACAGCCGTGCTCATATCCAGGACAGGATCTGTTGTTACTTTTTGACAAGCATCAAACAGGATAATCCCTGAAATCAGTATTAGAAATAATGTTATCTTTTTCATGTCTCTATTTTTTTCTGATTAATTCTAATAACCCGGGTTTTGTATAAGGTTTTGATTGGCAGTTACATCAGCATCCGGTAATGGGAAAATGTCAAACCTGGGGTCAGTACTGACACCGACAGCGGCATTTCCTTTCCATGGCCAGAGGTGATCTTGATCAGCATCAGAAAATTGTCCATACCTGATAAGGTCGGTTCTTCTGTGGCATTCCCAGAATAATTCACGGGCACGTTCATCAAGGATGAAGTAATCTTCCATCATCTCGGCTGCTGCGATATTGCCGCCTGCATCACCGTAAGCTCTTTCCCTGAGTTCGTTGATGTAATCAACAGCAGTGGCAGAACTTCCGCCGCCGCCTCTAACTACTGCTTCCGCGTACATCAGGTAGGCATCAGCTAAACGGAACATCGGGAAGTCGGTATCCGGGAAGGTAAGGTTAGAACCTGTGGTACCGGTTGAAGTTAGGTTCGTGAATTTGGTACTCGCCCAACCATGGTTGAAGTTACCGATATCCAGGATTTCAAGAGTCTGTCCTTCGGTGAAGAACATGGCACGTTTGTCAAAGCTGGTTCTTACTATGCTATAGGTATAGTCTGGCGCTCCAAGTTTCATGGAAACGATATAAGTACCTGCTTCAGGTACGACAATATTGTCTCCTCCTTGATCGAGAATACCATCTCCTCCTGTATCACCATAGTCAAGATCCCATGCACCATTGGCCCTAAACTTGAAAGTACCTTCTGTCAGATCAACTAATGCTGACCATGTATCTGAATCTGCATCATATTCCATTTCAGCATCTCCTGCCCAATCATTGAAATCACCAATTATACCCCATGTGGTTTTAAGAACTGTGTAAGCGAGTGTGGTAGTATCCACATTGATCTTGTAATACCCTGCTTCGGCAACTTTTATATTATCGCCTCCTTTATCGAGGACACCATCAGCGGGTTCAGTATCACCCCAGTCGCCGTGATCCCAATCAGGTGAAGGAGTAAATTTGAACTCAGTGTTTTCTATGAGGTTAAGATAACCTTCATAACTTTCATTGCTGCCTACTGAAGCGATAACAGTAGTTAGATCAGAAGGAGTCCATTGTGGGTCCTGGTAATTACCCGGGCAATAAAGTAGCGGGTAATCAGCCCTGCTGCCATTACCACCATAGAAGGAATAGAATCCTTCTTCGGTAATGTCCGGATAGAATTTCCTTACGAGCGCACTGGTAGTACGTGTACCACCCCAACCACCGTCCATACCGAATGCTGCCGGATCCATTTCACCACCGATACCGGCGTGAATAATGAATGTCATTCCACCCCAGGTTTGGGTGCTAAATCCGTCAAAAGCGATAGGGAAAATAATTTCTTGTGAAAGATCATTATCTGCGGTAAATATGTTCTGAAAATTATCCTCAAGCTTATAGCCTGCATTAATTACTTTTTCAGTGTAGGTTACCACATCGCTATACCTGTCGGTATTATTGTAAACTTCAGCATTCAGGTAAAGTTTTGCAAGTACCATCCATGCAGCAGCTTTATCAGCACGCGCGTATTCATTTGTTTTAGGATCCATCAGCTTCCCTTCAATATCCAGCAACTCCGATTCAACATAGTCGAACAATTCGGATCTGCGAATCTGTCGTGGGAAGAAAGCTCCAACCGGATCATTCTCGGTAACAAATGGAGGATTGGCAAACAAGTCAAGCGCATGCCAGTAACTCAGCGCTCTTAAGAAGCGTGCTTCAGCACGGTAGAACTGAATGTCTTCCCTTAGTTGTCCCTGAACCCCACGGTCGTCGAGATTGCCATCGCTGGTTTCACGAATGTATTCGTTAATTGCAGCAATCTGGTAAAAAATCCTGTAATAGAAAGCAGCGATAAACACATCACTTGCTCCCCAGTTCTGACCATGGAAGTTTTTAATGGTCTGGTCATTCCAGCCGATAACAGCTTCATCGGTAGTTAATTCCTGGGTGTACCAGTAACCACGAAGATATTGTCCAAAACCCTCATCAATACCACTGATATCGGGCATGCCTGAAGGGCCTTGTTGACCTGATACAGCCAGTCCTGCATAAAGTTTTGCAAGTATCTGCTTGTATGATGCCGGATCATCGAATACGTCAGCCGCAGTCGTTTCATCCGGATCAATAGGCTTGGTGTCCAGGTCTTTCACACAGCTTGACGTAATAAGCGCCAGGGCTGTGATAGCAAAAATTATATTTAAAATCTTTTTCATGATATTTCAAATTTTAGAAGTCCTATTAAAATACAAGATTTACGCCAAGAACATAGCCTCTGGGTCGAGGATAAATATTGTTGTCGATTCCGTTGTAAATCTCCGGATCCAATCCACTGTAATCAGAAATTACAAAGGCATTGTTCACTGTGAACGAGATACGCAGACTTACCCTGCTACCACCCATGTTAGCAAACAGGTAGCTGAGAGAAATGTAGTCCATCCTGAAGAAATCAGCAGGTTGAACATAATAGTCTGACATATACCTGGGGCTCTGGAACTCCGTATCATATACGTATGTTGCCACGTTACCAAGGTATGGACCTTCGGGACGGTACAATCTTTCCCATACGCCATTTTCGGAGGCTACATTATTGTAAACATAGTTTCCGAAATTAGCTCTGCCGCTGAACGAGAATTCAAGGGCCTTCCACCTGAGTGATGAGTTGATACCTACATAATGTACAGGTTGTGGTGAGTGGAAGTGATATTTATCAGCATTGGTGATTTCACCATCGCCATTTCTGTCCACATACAAACCTTCAATTGGTTTACCATTGTCATCATACACCTGTTCAAATACAAAGAATGAATTTGCAGGATGTCCTACACTGTTGATCTGAATCCTGTTGCCAACACCACCGGAGATATCTCCAACGGGATCACCCAGATAACTCGGGTCATCTGAAGCTGTTAATTTGGTGATCTTGTTTTCATTCCAAGTATAGTTAAATCCAATATCCCAATACCAGTTTTCGGTAACAACCGGTCTTAACAAAACGGAGAATTCAACACCCTGGTTTTCCATGTTTCCAACATTTGTCAACAGGAAGTTAGTCAGGTTTGAACCTGCCGGTATAGGAATGAAGTTGATCAGGTCTTCGGTTTTTCTCTGGTAATAATCGATAGAACCGGTATACCTGTCATCCGCAAAACCGAAATCAATTCCAAAGTTCCATGTGGTTGTTTCCTCCCACTTGATGCTGGCATCGTAACCTTCTGCACGTAAGGTAGTGTAGAATTTCGGATTGCCATTCTCATCGTAACCGAATTGGTAATCAGCAGTAGGTAAACTTGATGTGTACCTTGGCAGGTAAGGATAGTTGTCATCTTCAGTAAGCGCCTGCTGACCGGTAACACCCCAACCAACCCTTAATTTAAGTTGTGATACGGTTCTTGAATCGCGCAACCACTTTTCTTCATTTATTTTCCATCCTAAAGCAACCGATGGGAACAATCCCCAGCGGGTATCTGGTGAGAACCTGGAAGTTCCGTCATCACGAATCGTAGCTGTAAGCATATAACGGTTACCATAAGTGTAATTGAAACGACCATAGAAAGAAACAAGGTAGTACTCTGTCCTGTCGTCAAAGATGTTCTGAATCAATGTGTCAGTTGGTCGGTGAGGAATGTTCCTGTTATCGCTGTATGACGTTCTTTTGAAGTGCTGCCATGAATAACCACCCATCAAAGTAAACTGGCTCTTGATAGACTCAAAATATTGATCCCACGTAATGTAGAAATCAAGGAGGTCGTTTAACCTTTGCTGATTGTAATTATTGTTTTCACCACCGCCATTTTGGATGTCATAAGCCCATGCAGCATAATAAGGCACCTGCAAATTTCCATCACTCCATGAACGGTCTGTACCGAGGTTTAAGGTAAACTTGAGTTCCGGTAGCGGATGAAGTTTATAATCCACTTTCGCATTTCCAATAAAGGTTCTCACCTGAGAGGCGTCTTCCCTTAAATTGAGCAATGCAACAGGATTTGTTGTAGCCTGTGTAACCGGCATCCCACTTTCCTGTAACCAGGCCCAATAACCACCGTAGTTGGTTTCATCGGTAGCTCCTTCTGTATCAGGAATAGGGATTACATAAGTTGAATCATTGGTAATTGGTTTGGTTGGATCAAACTGCAATGCTCCCCCAATCGCGCCTCGATCGGCAAACTTGTTCTGAACGTACCCGAATTGCCCGTTAAAGTTAAAGGTCAGGTGATCATCAAGGAATCTCGGATCAACTGAAAAACCACCTGTGAACCTGCTAAACCTGTCGTTGAGCAATATGCCTTGTTGGTCAGTATAACCCAATGAAACCCTGTAAGGAACGTTCTTACCTGCGCCTCTTGCACTCAGGTAATGATCCTGGCCAAAGGAGTTCTTGAATATTTCATTCTGCCAATCCGTGCTGACGTTGTTATCATCGAGCAGGCTAAGGGCCGCATCAGATATTCTTCCTTCATCTACACCCCTTTGTAATTCTGTTCTGAACTGTTCAGCGCCGAGAACATCAACGGTTTTTGTAGGCGTATAAAGGGTAAAGTTGCCATTATAAGTAAACTGCAATGGATGCCCGTCTTTACCTTTTTTGGTGGTGATGATGATCACACCATTGGAAGCTCTTGATCCATAAATGGCCGTTGCGGAAGCATCTTTTAAGATGCTGAAAGTTTCAATGTCATTTGGGTTGATAGAGCTCTCAATACTTCTGGCTCCATCCACACCATCATTGTTCATCGCAACACCGTCGATTACTACCAATGGGTCATTAAGAGCTGATAATGAAGCGCCACCCCTGATACGGATCGTGCTTCCTTCTCCCGGAGCGCCTCCACCGCTTACAACCTGTACACCGGCAACTTTACCCTTTATACGCCTACAAAAACCGTTGAT
>JAUXDH010000016.1 GCA_030618545.1 Chlorobiota bacterium | reverse complement strand
TAACTAACTTTAACCCTTCCGAAAAACCGGAAGGGTTTTTTTATGCTGAGCAAAGCCAAAATAAAGCTTATCAATTCACTGAAGCTGGGTAAATTCAGAAAACAACACGGGCTGTTTGTCGCTGAAGGCGCCACCAATGTGACCGATTTTATGGTGAGTGGTTCTGAACCTGAAAGCCTGTATGCGACTGAGACATGGATTAAAAAGCATGAGAATAAAATAAAGTCGTCAAGATTCGTCGCGGTGAGTGACAGGGAGATGAAGCGGCTTTCTAACCTGAAAAATCCTTCTGAAGTATTTGGTGTATTTAAAATACCTGAAACAAACAAACCTGATCTGAGTGTCTGCAATGAGTTTATTTTGATGCTTGAGGATATTCGTGATCCGGGTAATTTGGGAACGATAATCAGAACAGCAGACTGGTTTGGGTTCAGCCAGATCATTTGTTCAGAAGAATCAGTTGATGCTTTCAATCCGAAGGTAGTTCAGGCCAGCATGGGGTCGCTGGCAAGGGTAAGTGTTCATTACGACAAACTGGAGATGGTTATTGCATCGAAACCCGACGACCTCAGGTTATTCGCGGCTGTCCTTGATGGCTATGACATTACGAAACTGGAGAAACCAAAAAAAGGTATTTTGCTGATTGGCAGCGAGGCTCATGGCATTTCTGAAAGCATGATGAGTTTGACAGACCAGAAGATCACCATTCCTAACAAAACTTCTCCATCCGGCGCTTCCGCGGAATCACTCAATGCTTCCGTAGCTGCCGCTATTCTTTGCTACGAATTCACGCGTTAATCTTTTTCATACTCCATTGAAGATCGTATCAAATTCTTTTTTAAATTTGAGTTTCCAGTTCTTACCAATCAAACTAATTAAAATGAAAAAGTTCACTATTCCCGCTATTGTGGTAATCGGTATTGTCCTATTGCAAGCCTGCCAAAAAGAAGAACTACCAGAACCAATTTCCTCACCTGTAGATACTATCCAGGGACCCAGGAAAATCAAGTCTTACTCCTTAATCGGTTACGATGGCCTTACAGAATATTTTTTCTGGGAAGGAGACAAAAGATCTATGAAGACACACAGGTTACCCATAATCATTAATCACGGATTTCATGGATATTCTTACGATACGACTTTCTTTAAAGACGACCGGATGTTCAGAAGTGTTAGATGGGATGAAGACACTTCTGTATTTGAAAGATATTTCTATTATTCAGATACAAATGTTATCAGGATAACAAATTATTTTGAAGACAATTTGAGAGACAGTGCGATTTACATATTGGAAAATAATAAGCCTGTGAGGTTTGATCTCTATTCTGATGGCCAGCTTTTGGCAACTGAAGATATTTTGTGGGATGCTGACAACTACTATGGGGATTATCTTGAATCTTACGAATACGACACTAAGATCAATCCATTTTACGACTGGAACATCATCAGTTCAAAGAATAACCCTACCCATCATGCCTACTTTGATGGATGGAGATATGACTATACTTATACTTATGAGGGTGAATATCCTTCAGTTCTAAACGTAGATGTTTATTACAAGGAAGAGTATAAAGGATACCAACGGTACAGGTATCTCTACTATTGATCAACATCATTCCAGTTATTGCTATTATATTTAATAAACAAAGAACATGGGGCTGTCTCAAAAGTCTCAGTGTTTCCTTCTGTGTAATTTTATAAAGAACTATTATTTAGAAAACCATGTAAACTATAGAAGCAAAGAAGTGTTATTTTTGCAGATTCAATTTGAATCATAGATGGTGCTCAAAATATTTCTCGTTACAGTTGTTTTCCTGGCGCTTGCGTTTGCAGGTTTTGCAATAAAAATGTTCGTGAAGAAAGATGGCGAATTTAAAAAGCAGTGCTCAACCATAAATCCCAATACCGGTGAACGTTATGGATGTGTTTGTGACAGCGGTGAAGATGAAATCTGCCAGAACAAATCAGACAAATCTATTCCTCGCATAGAGATCGAAACACTGGAGAACAAATAAGCTTAAGGCTTAATAATTCGTTTCTTTTATCTCAAAATAACTCTGTGGATGCAGGCAGGCAGGGCATGTTTTTGGCGCGCTGGCTCCTTCATGAAGATAACCACAGTTCCGGCATTTCCAGACGATCTTGCCATCCCTTTCAAACACCTTACCTTCATCCAGATTTCTATGCAAGGTATTGTACCTTGTTTCATGGGCTTTTTCTGCCTCAGAAATCATCCTGAAAGCAACAGCAACAGCCTTAAAGCCTTCTTCTTCCGCAATATCAGCAAACATTGGATAAAGCTCCGTCCACTCCTCATGTTCTCCTGCAGCAGCAGCTTTTAGGTTTTCCATGGTATCGCCAATAACTCCGGCAGGATAGGAAGCTGTGATTTCCACCATGCCCCCTTCAAGGAATTTGAAGAATCGTTTGGCATGTTCTCTTTCGTTAAGCGCTGTCTCATCAAAGATTGCAGCAATTTGTTCCAGTCCTTCTTTTTTTGCCTGTTTGGCAAAGTAGTCATACCTCATCCGTGCCTGAGATTCACCTGCAAATGCCTTGAGCAGGTTTTGTTCGGTTTTTGTTCCTTTGATGCTTTTCATGTGTTTTTGTTTTTAAGTTGTTGTTTTATTCTTTTATGAAATCTTCTTTACCGGCCCCGCATACAGGGCACTCCCAATCTTCCGGCAAATCCGCGAACGGGGTTCCGGGAGGAATACCGTTATCCGGATCTCCCTCGGCCGGGTCGTATTCATACCCACATAACTGACAGGAATAAATATCTCCCGTTTCAGCTTCTTCGACTGATTCTTCAGTTTTATCCTCAGCAATATCTTTCCTGAGGTAAGTAGGGGCATTCTTTGGAGCCATTCCTTTTTTTACATCTCTGTAAAACGCATATGTGATTGGTTCTTTGGATCCATCCAGCAGGTCGTTGGCAACCATCTTTCCTACAAAGATGACATGGGTATCCAGTTGAATTTCCTGTTCAACTTCGCATTCAAACCAGGCGATACAATTATCCACAACTATTGGCGCTCCAGTCTTGCCCGTGATGTATTTTATCTTATCAAACTTATCCAGTTCAGAAGTGCTTTTATAACCAAATAACTTGATGAGATCTGCACTTTCATATTTTTCCAGGATAGAAATCGAAAAAGAGCCGCTCTTTCGGATAACGTCCACTGTGTAGTTGTCTTTGCTGCAACTGATCGCAAAACGAGGTGGTTCTGCAGTCACCTGGAAAGCGGTATTAGCAATATAGCCGCTCTGTTTGCCGTCGTGTTCGGCAGCGATAATGTAAAGTCCGTAACTGACTTTGAAAAATGCTTCAATGTTCATTTGGGATATTATTTAGTAAACTTTCCGATAAGTTTGATCTTGATATCTTCCAGTTTGAAATTTTGAATATTTTTTTTCTTTAAATGTTCCTTAACCATCACAAACAAGTCATCGTCGAAATAATCTTCAATTTTGTTTGTCTCCATGTCATGAAGGTGGTGATGTTTCACCAGGATAGAATCATAACGCATAACACCACCATGGGTGTAAACTTTACTGATCATTTCCTTTTCTACCAATGCATCCAGGATATGATAAATGGTTCCGGAAGATATTGCAGGATGGGTTTTTTGAACTATTTCAATTACAGCTTCGGCTGTCGGATGCTTGCTGATGTCGAGCGCACGCAATACTGCCAAACGTTGGGGAGTAACCCTTAATCCTGCAAACCGTAATCGTTCGGCCAATTGCTGCTCATCCATATTTTAATGATATTTAAATAAGAATAATTCTTATATAGGAAGAATTCAAATATACAAAAAGCAGTGGTATACCGCGAAAATAATTGAGAGAAAAAGTTAGCCGGAGGGAAATTTAGAAGAAATCTAAATAGAAGGGATTTGATCCGGAATAATATTATTCGAAAGATCTTGTAACCCGGTCCATGAAACCATCTGTAGCATAAGTCCGGTAGTTTCCTGAATCAACAGAATAGATAAAAAAGGCCTCAATGTCAGAATTGTTATTCAAATAGCGTTTTGCTTTTTCCAAGCCCATAACCATAAAAGCTGTTGCATATCCATCGGCAACCGCTGTTGTTGCTGCCAGCACAGATACACTGAGCAATGAGTGTTGAACCGGGTATCCGTTTGAAGGGTCGATGGTATGTGAATATCTTATTCCATCCTCTTCATAGAACTTGCGGTAATTTCCTGAAGTGGCGATGGAATTATTTTTCAATTCAATCACCGCTTTAAGACTTCTTGAATCCTCTCTGTTCTGTGCCGGTTTCTCAATTCCAACTCTCCAGAAAGACCCATCAGGTTTTTGGCCTTTCGCTTTCACCTCACCGCCAACATCTATAAGGTAATTGCCGATATTTTTTGACTCGAGGAATTCACCAAGTAAGTCTACCGAAAAGCCTTGTGCTATGGCATTAAAGTCGATGGTGGTGCGAGGATCATCTTTGATTAATTCACCCTGCTTCATTTCTACTGTTGCATACCCGGTAAATAACAGGATTGAGTCTATTATTTGTTTATTGACATTTTTGCTGGCATCAAAACCAAATCCCCAGGCCCTGACGAGTGATCCGACCGTAGGATCGAAGGCGCCGTTTGTTTTCTCTGCAATATCGATGCTCAGATTAAAATTTTCAGTGAAGTAGTCATCCAGCGCTATCTCTTTTTCATTATTGTTGACTCGTGAGATTATAGAATTCGGCACCCAAAGTGAAACAGATTGGTCGAATGCTTTCAACAGGGAATCGATCTCAAACTGGAAATCCCGTTGCTCACTATCATAATAGATAATAGAATAGTAAGTTCCCTGTGCTTCGCCAAGCAATTGAACCGGTTCTTTTTGCACCAACTGCTTGCAAGATGCAAATAGTGTTAGCAAAATGATGATGTAATAGTATCTGGCCATATGGTAAAAAATAGGGGGTGATTTGATTAAAACCACCCCCAAATATAAAATCTTATTCTTTGCTATCCTCCAAAATCATCGAAGGCGATCATCTCTTCGGGAACACCCAGATCATCAAGCATCTTAAATACTGCTTCATTCATCATCGGGGGGCCACAAAGGTAATATTCGATCTCTTCGGGTTCAGGGTGGGTTTTCAGGTAATTGTCATAAACCACCTGGTGAATGAATCCTTTATATCCCTTCCAGTCATCTTCCTCTTTAGGCTCAGAAAGCGCCACATTGAATTTGAAGTTGTCAGGATTTTGTTTCTCGATCTTTTCAAAGTCATCCTGATAAAAGAGTTCACGCAGCGAGCGCCCTCCGTACCAGTAGGTGGATTTTCGATTGGTATGCTTTGTTTCGTACAAATCAAAGATATGAGATCTCATGGGCGCCATACCTGCTCCTCCGCCAATGAACATCATTTCCCTTTCAGTTTTCTTAATAAAGAACTCACCGTAAGGTCCTGAAATGGTGACTTTATCCCCTGGTTTGCGCGAGAAAATATAAGATGAACAAATTCCCGGATTTACATTCATAAAACCATTTTTCTTTCTATCCCATGGTGGTGTGGCGATTCTGATGTTAAGCATGATGATGTTTCCTTCGGCAGGATGATTTGCCATGGAATAAGCCCGGTAGATAGGTTCCGGATTTTTCATCTTCAATTCCCACATATTAAATTTGTCCCACTCATCGCGGTATTCTTCTTCAACCTCCATGTCTTTGAAATCAACCTCTACTTTTGGCACGTCAATCTGGATGTATCCTCCTGATTTAAAATCAAGCGCTTCACCTTCAGGAAGTCTCACAACGAATTCCTTAATAAATGTCGCCACATTATGGTTGGAAACTACTTCACATTCCCATTTTTTAATTCCGAATATTTCGGGCGGCACCTGAATCTTCATGTCTTCCCTCACCTTCACCTGGCATCCAAGACGCCAATGACTCATCTGCTCTTTCCTTGTAAAATAAGGCTTTTCCGTTGGCAGGATAGTACCGGCGCCTTCGAGCACCTGCACACGACACATGGCACAGGTTCCACCACCACCACAGGCTGAAGGGATATATATTTTCTCGTTGGCCAATGTGGATAACAAGGTAGAACCCGGGTTGGTAATTATCTCTTTCTCATCATTGATCGTAATACTAACTTCGCCCTGTGGAGTAAGTTTTTTCCTGGCATAAAGAAGGATACCAACGAGTAATATGATAACCACAAGGAATATGATGATGCTGGCCAATACGATAATGCCTATTCCTATTTCCAATAAAGTCATTTTTTACTTCTTTAAGTTTAATTACAGTTTGATTCCCAGAAAACTCATAAATGCGATGCCCATCAAACCGGTGATAATAAATGTAATTCCCAATCCTCTTAAAGCCGGAGGAATACTTGAATACCTGATCTTTTCCCTGATGGCTGCAATTCCAACAATAGCAAGGAAAAAACCGACCCCTGATCCAAGTCCGAAGGAAGTGGCATGGGCCAGGCTCTGGTAGTCGCGCTGCTGCATAAACAGTGATCCTCCAAGGATGGCACAGTTCACAGCTATCAAAGGCAGAAAGATACCCAGTGAAGCATAAAGTGCCGGTGAGAACTTCTCCACGACCATCTCCACCAACTGCACCATCGACGCGATGATCGCAATAAAAAGTATAAAGCTTAAAAAGCTCAGGTCTACATCAGCGAATCCTGGATCCAGCCATGCTAATGCTCCTGGCTTCAGAATATGTTCATTGAGCAGGTAATCAACCGGCACTGTGATACCGAGAACAAAAATAACGGCGATACCCAGACCGAAAGATGTATCTACTGTTTTAGAGACAGCGAGGTAAGAACACATACCCAGAAAGTAGGCAAATACCATGTTGTCAATAAAAATCGACTTGATGAATATGTTAAATATTTCTTGCATTTTTTTGAGTTTAAAGTTTAAGGCTTTTCAATTGAATTAGTTTTCTTCAATTAACGCCCTGTTTCGATAACGTTGCACCCAAATGATCACGCCTACAGTTATCAATGCCATCGGGGGTAATATCATCAGTCCGTTATTCGCATAACCGAAATCATAAAAACCCTGAGGGATTACCTTAATGTCAAATATGGTTCCAGATCCAAGGAATTCCCTGAAGAAGGCAACTATTATCAGGATGACTCCATAACCAAGCGCATTACCTATTCCGTCCAGAAAAGCAGGCCAGGGTTTGTTGCTCATAGCAAATGCCTCCAGGCGACCCATGATAATGCAGTTGGTGATGATCAATCCCACAAAAACTGATAACTGTTTACTCACGTCATAAACAAATGCTTTCAATACCTGGTCGACAAGGATCACCATTGTTGCAATGACAACTAATTGTACGATGATTCTAATCCTCGGTGGAATACCATTCCTGAGTAACGATATTACCACGTTAGAAACAGCCATTACTACAATAACTGACAATGTCATCACAACTGCCGGTTTTAGTTTAGCTGTCACTGCAAGCGCCGAACAAATTCCGAGTACCTGAACCGTGATCGGGTTACTCATGTTCAGCGGCTCTTTGAGCAGCTTCAGGTTCTTAGACGAAAATAACGGCTCGCGCTCTTTTTTCTCTTCACTCATTACTTTCTTTGTTTTTCTATATAGGGTAAATAAGCTTCTATTACATTTCTCAACATCTCATCCACGCCAACGCTGGTAATGGTCCCACCCGAGATAGCGTCCACACCATGAATTTGATCAGCTTCCGGTAAAGTGGCGGCTCCACCTTTTACAACCTTAATGGAGGTGAAAGCACCATTATCATCAAAAATCTGTTTGGATACAAATTGGGAGGTAAAGAATTTTTCTGTTATCTCCGCACCCAAACCTGGAGTTTCTTTATCATGAGAAAAAGTCACCCCGAAGATGGTAGAAAAATCTTCTTTTAATGCCATATTGCCGTACAGGTTGCCCCAGAGACCGGATCCCATGAGAGGAAAGATGTAGAGCTTCTCACCTTCTTTGTTAATCACATAGATCGGCATCTGGTAAGGATCCCCTTTTGACTTATTGTATAACTGCTCCTTCAGGTTGATCGTGAAAGCCGTTCCGTCTTCCATATTTCCTTCGGTCTGTGATTCAACGATTTCCCCATTCTGATCAACAACCATTGATTCGGTAACATATTCGTTGAACATCCGGATGGTCTGTTCAGTCTCAACTCCTTCAATCTTTGCTGATATCAGGATCCCCCCCATTTTCTCAATGGCCATATTGGTCTCCTGCATGGGTTTCAGAAACATGGCAGCCGAGGAGAGCAATGCCGCAGCAATGATCACCATGATGGATGCGTATCTGAAGACATATGCGTTACTATACATGGTAGTATAATTTTATTTTTTTATTTAGTGGCAAGTTTCAATCGTTTCAGCCTTCTTTTGATATTTGCTTCAATAACGTAATGGTCGATTAAGGGAGCAAATACATTCATCAGGAGGATAGCCAGCATTACCCCTTCGGGATAGGCAGGATTAAACACCCTGATCAGGATGGAGACCATACCTATCAGGAAGCCATAGATGTACATACCTTTCTTTGTTTGAGCAGCCGTTACCGGATCTGTTGCCATGTAAATGGCTCCAAAGGCAAAGCCCCCCATAACAAGATGGTAGTGGGCGGGAAGGTTCATATATTCATTTGCACCCCACATGTTGAAAAGCAGACCCATCACATACCCACCGGCAAAAACAGTAAGGATTATTCTCCAGTTACCAATTCCGGTAGCAACCAGCAATATTCCTCCCAACAAAACCATCAGCGTTGACGTTTCTCCATTCGATCCAGGCATAAAGCCCATAAACATATCTAAAGCAGCATCAGGAGTAAACCTGCTGAAATCACCAACCATGGCGTCTCCCAAAGGTGTTGCTCCCGAATAAGCATCCGCTTTATCTGCTATCCATACCTTATCGCCTGATATGTCTCCGGGGTAGGCAAAGAATAGAAATGCCCTTGCAAGCAGTGCCGGGTTTAAGATATTCATCCCCGAACCGCCAAAGACCTCTTTACCAAAGATCACAGCGAATGCCACTGCTATTGCTAACTGCCAGAGGGGAATCTCCGGCGGAACAATAAGCGGTATCAATAATCCGGTGACAAAAAATCCTTCACTTACCTCATGACCACGGATCTGGGCAAAAAGTATTTCCAGGCCGAGGCCCACTCCATAAGTCACTATGATAATCGGCAGCATCTTAAACAATCCGTATAAAAAGTTAGCCCAAAAACCATGGGCTTCTCCATAGGATAAAAAATGGTTGTTGCCAATATTCCACATTCCAAAAATCAATGAAGGCAGGAGCGCGATAAAGACTACGATCATCGTACGCTTCATGTCCACTGCATCCCTGATGTGGGCCCCTTTAGATGTTACCTTATCGGGAACATAAAGCAGCGTTTCAACAGAGTCGAACGCGGCGCGGAATTTCTCAAATTTTCCTCCTTTTAAGAAATGCGGTTTTTGTTTATCTAATAGGTTTCTTAACGCTTTCATGCGATAACAATTCTGGTTCTTTTTTAACTCATTTCCTGTCGCATCAGGTCTAATCCATTGCGGACTATTTCCTGAATATTTGTTTTCGATGTATCAATTACCTCACACAAGGCAAAATCTTCTTCTTCAATTTCATAGATACCCAGGTTTTCCATCAGGTCTATATCCTCTACGAGTATCGCTTTGATAAGCTGCATAGGATAAATATCAAAAGGAAATACCTTCTCAAGTTTCCCGGTCATTACAAAGGCGCGATTGCCACCATTAATATTTGTGTCCAGCCTGTATTTCTTGTTTGGGAAAAGTTTTGATGGGAAAGTTCCCGAAAAACTGAACTTATTAAATCCCGGACTTAGCCATCCGAAGAATTCAAAATTGTCACCTTCAGGAATAATAGTCACCATCGAATCATAAAACCTGACGAAACCATCTCTTTCGATCTTTTCCCCGGTCAACACGTTACCACTGATATACCGGCATTTACTATCACTTATGTTTCCACTGACCATATTGGTGATCCTGGCCCCAATGAAAGTTTTGTAATACCGGGGCTTCAAAACTTCTGAACCTGTTAACGCGATGATCCTTGCCGGATCATACTTACCGGTTAGAAATAGCTTTCCGATAGTTAATACCTCCTGAGCACCTAAATACCAGATGACCTCACCTTTGTTAAGAGGGTCTATCCTGCTGACATGAACACTTACATTACTTGCAGGGTGAGGTCCGGAAAAGTGATTGATCTCAACATTCCTTGAATTAAGGAAGACTTTGGAGACGGTATTGGCATCGTCGATATTCAGGTGAACCTTACCGGTAGTAAGTTTTGACAACACATCAAGCCCGGTTTGGAATGCTTCCCCCTGCCCATGAACGATCAGGTCAAAATCCGGTGCAAGGGGGGCGGTATCAAAGGCTGAAATAAAAATAGCTTTTGGGTTATCTTTTGGATGCGCGATTGTTGAATATGGTCTTTGCCTGAGAACCGGCCAAACACCACTTTTCAGCAATATTTCTATCAATGCATCCCTATCTGTAGTGCCAACATCAGCACTTCCAAAATCAACTGATTCGCCCTTACCATCACTTTCAATGACAACCTCAAGCAATTTCCTTTTGGCTCCTCTTTTTATCTCAAGGATCGTTCCACTCACAGGGGAGGTGAACTGAATATTGTCCCGGTATTTGTCATAAAAGACAGGAGAGCCCGTCTTAACTTTATCACCTTCCTTCACTAACATTTTTGGAAAACAACCAATGAAATCGGGAGGCTTGATGGCGTATCTTTTGGCATTTAAGTCAACAATGGTTTTTTCGGCCTCGCCCAACAGCTTGATATCGAGTCCTTTTTTAATCTTATAAACAGTTGACATATCTATATAGATTCATGTGTTTTATACGAGTGCAAAACTATACAAATATGGCAAATTAACGAATAGTATGGCTAATTTAACAGTATTTGTAATTGCTCTAAATTATCACTCTTTAATGATTCAAAGTATGCTAAAATAAGCTCATAAAAATACAGGTTTTATTCAATTGTCCATAACATTTTACAGGCTTCACAGTTGATAAATTATCGTACTTTCGATTTTTTGTATTTATCAAAAACAGGTAACACAATTATGGTTAATACCGATTATGAAAAAAAATGTCGCATATTTTCGCTACACTCAATTTGCTCCTTTATTTCTATACCGGCATTTACCATTAGTTTCATTTTTATTCTCAGCCTGCCACTTCCGGGCGCTGAAGTGCAAAATGAAGATCTCATTTATGATGAAAACATTCAGACTGTACTATTTCACCGCAGGGGCGACCAGTTAACCAGACCTTTTATCCGGCTGGGTTCAACTGACCAGTTGAAACTGTCGTTTGATGATATGAGCAATGAGACATACCTCTTTAAGTTCACCATTATTCACTGTGATTATGAGTGGAATGCTACTGACCTGGAACAGTTTGAATATATTGATGGTTTTTTGGAAGATGAGATTGAGAATTTCGAATTTTCATTTAACGCCATTCCCGGATATATTCATTATGAAGCGTTTTTTCCTAATCATGATATCAACATTAAGATATCCGGCAATTATATCCTTAAGGTTTACCTGAACGAGCCAACGGATGAAAATGTAATTTTCACCCGCCGGTTCTTTGTTATTGAACCGCTGACCAATATCAATGTATCAATACCTTTTTACCCAAGAGTCCTTGAGTATACCAGGCACAAACAGCAAATTGACCTGTTTATAAAAACGCCCGATATTTTTAATGCAGAACCCATGCAGCGAATCAATGTCAACATTCAGCAAAATGGACGCTGGGACAATGCCAAATTCGGACTGAAACCTACAGGCATTAGCACCAACATGCTTGACTTTAATTATCAAAACGGGATTGTTTTTGATGGGGGTAATGAATACAGGAACTTCAACATGGAAAGCTATTGGTACCTGTCGATGTACATCAGGGAAATCATCAATGAAGCGGATGGATATTCTGTTATTCTGCATACTACCGGATCACGAGCCACGAAACCATATGAAACCATCGCTGACCTGAATGGATGGAGAGTAATTAAGGCAAGGCGGGACCAAAATACATCCATTGAGGGGGAATACGCCTGGGTTCATTTCTGGCTGAAATCTCCTAGAATTGACGATGCGGAGGTTTATATTCTTGGACAACTCAACGACTGGCAGATCAACGAAAAAAGCCTTATGCGTTATGATAGCCGATCCCGTCAATACCATGGAAGATTATACCTTAAGCAGGGTTTTTATGACTATGCCTATGTACTGTTGCCCAAAGGAAAAACCAAAGGCGACATCACATTTTTTGAAGGTGACCATTGGGAAACACGCAATGACTATACAGTATTTGTGTACTACAGGGAAAGAGTGCCTGAATACGATCGCCTGGTCGGATACAGCAATTTCAAATCAAGGGATGTAGCCAGGTAATTGCATAAAAGTTATTATCGTTAAGGGATCACATCATATTTTCACGCTGTTGTCAGATCCTACATGACTATATTCCCCGTCTCCTGATGTGTTAAGGTGATCTTTAAAAGCACCTATTCAACCGATTTAACCCATCCCCTACTCCCACCTGAGCGAATCTATCGGATCAAGTCGTGCAGCCTTATTGGCGGGAATGATCCCTGACAACAACGCGACAAAAAAGCAGATGAACACTCCCAGAAAAATCCAGGCCCATGGAACAATAAAAGCGCTTCCTGTAATCATCGACACAACATTCCCGATTAACATCCCAGCGATGATTCCAAGTATTCCACCCAATTGGGCAATTACTATGGCTTCGGCCAGGAATTGGTTACGGATAGTACGCTGCCTGGCTCCAACAGCCTTTCTGATACCTATTTCCCTTGTACGTTCGGTTACTGATACCAGCATAATATTCATCAGTCCGATGGCAGCTCCAAAAAGTGTGATCAATCCAATAACAGTTGCACCTATCTGCAACTTACTTGTAAGTCCGATGAGGATATTGGCCACATTATCGCTTTTGATTATAGCGAATGAATCGTCATTACCAAGTTCATCTTCCCTTACCTTTCTCATCACACCGATAGCTTCACCTACCGCTGCATCCATTTGAGTTTGATCGTTAACCATCACTGCAATCCTGAAGTTCATATTAGGTCTGGAAAAATATTGCCTGACATTGGCAACCGGCGCCATACAAGAACGGTCGCCACTAAAACCTATGCTCGAACCACGCTCCTTTAGTACGCCTATTACCCGATACTTACCCGCTCCAATAGAAATCACCTTACCTAAGGGATCCTCTTTGGCAGTAAAAAGTTTGCTTGCTATTTCTTTCCCAATAATCGCTACATGGTTACCGTTCTGGATTTCAGTTGCAGAGAAACTCCTCCCCTTTCCAATTTCCATTCCTGCAGTAGAAATGTAGTTCTCATCCACGCCCATAACCTGGGTGTTGGGATTGGTTTTGTTTGACTTATACTTTAACGTTGCACTGCCTGTTCCATAGACAAAGTACGAAGCAACCGCAGGAAATGCATATTCATCTTTGAAATCTTTTGCTTCCTGGTAACTGATTGCACGATATTCTTTGGCCTTTTGTCTCTCTCCACCAATATGAATCCTGATGTCCCGGTTTTGAATATTAAAGGTATTGGAACCCATCATTGCGAAATTTTCGGTCAGGGTTGCTTCCACAGCATCGATGGCAGTCAGAATACCTACCAGCGCCATGATTCCAAAGGCAATAATAAGAACAGTTAGAATTGTCCTTAGCAGGTGGCTTCTAATAGAAATTAAAGCAACGCGAAGGTTTTCCTTAATGAGCCTTGTATTGTTCATCACCAATTGAGATTAGTCATTCTGTATTTCAGCATCCCTCAATTCACTGAGAAAACGGTTGAAAATGCTATCTTCTTTTTCAGGTTCCCTGATCATGAAACACATTTTTAACAAAAATAAACCAATTCAATTGGTATTCAAAAAGCTTATCGTTTTTTTATCTGCCGATAAATACTGAACATTTGTTTGGCCGGGAAGTTCAGTTTATTCATGCGCAGTCCCAGGTAAACAATCTCTTTTGCTCCAAATCCCTGGTAAAATCTTGCCAGATTCACATCATTGGAACCCTCGAAATCCAGCACCATGTGAGATGGAGTGAACTCCTGGATGACAGCGTCCAACAGGAATGTCATGGCCGCATTTTCACGGGCGATCTGGTCAGAACCTGAAAAAAGGAAGATCAACCTGTTATTGTTTTTCATGAAAAACGCGCCGGCACATAATTCGTTCTGAGCTGTAAATACTCCATAGACTATTCCCCTGCCCTTGTAGATGGAAGAATAGATCAATCGCTTCAGCCTGTTGTAGTGGGTTTCATTCCATTTACCAAGTGTTTTGCCCCTGTTCTCCCGGAAGAGCGATATGACGGATTCAGGTTTGATATTTTTCATCAAGGTCAGTGTTGACCGGGAAGCCTTTTTCAGGTTTCTTTTGGTTTGACCTGAGTATTTTTCCGCAATGCGCGGATATTCATGAATCAGGTCAAGGACATAGTTTTTATTGGAGATAAGCTCAATACTTTTAAGATCCGGCTGGTTGAAAATGTTCAGTTTAATATCGACAAACTTAAATTTGGGAGGTATCGCATTGATGAAGGCATTTACAATTTCAGGATTTAAAAGGCTGGTTGAGAAAATACCAAGTTGCTGGGAAAAGTAGGGTTGAAACAGATAGTGTATTCCGAATTTCTTTCCGGAAGTCAGCGGCATAATCCGTTCGTAATCATTCTCAACCAATCCTTCCCAACCTTCGTGAACAAGGTCCAGAAACCACGACAGTGCATAAGGAATGCCATTAAAGGATTTGTTCACACACTCATCCCATTTCCTGACATCAATCTCTTCGTTTTTTAGATACCTGATCATCCAGTTTTTATTTGGAAGTCGGAAGTCCGAAGTCGGGAGTCCGAAGTCCGAGGTTGGAAGTTAATATGTTTCAACTTTCGATATTAACCATGATACCGTCCAGTTTCCACCTCATTTCTATCTGATTTTTACTTCACTCTACCGCCATTTCCAGCAGTTGTTCATATACGCGGCGCCATCCTGTCCATCTCTTCTGATCACTCAGCGACTCATTATGCCAGAGTGAAATAAATGTGCCATTGACTTTCTTTACTTCATCAATTATTACCCTGATCTGTTCAATCGCATCGGCAGGCGTTAATCCCATGTAATCTTTAAGTGTCCCATCCATCACTGCAAATGGATGTATTCGTAGTTTGGTTTCTTCCTCCGTATCCAGATCGTAGAAGCTGTAAGTGCTGCATATCCCTGCCCTGAACCCTGGTAAGGCTGCATAACCCATAGTGTAGTCATCCGAGATATCATTTTCAAGAAGATTGCGATAAGTATTCGGCAGCATAAGGCGCAGGAAATGTTGTCTGCTGCGAATGATATCCTGGTTGATTACCTGGCTAAGATTATTTACCTCAAAGGAAAGGTAACCTGGATGATCGTTGCTGTTGTAAGAGGGATGAATGCCAATTGTTGCATAATCGCCTATTCTTTTGATTAGAAAACGATAGTTCTTGTTTCGTACATTGATATTCTTGTCATACTTCCCATACCGGCCAAACAAAACGAAATAAATAGGCCGGAGTCCGTATTTCTTCTGGTAATCAATTTGCAGATCAAATGTATTATACGGATCATTTTCCGGATCAATTATCGACCGTGTACGGAGACCAATGTCTTTCCACTGGAGTCTTTTCAGATCCATCAGGTAGCCGCCGATAGACCTTACCAATCCCTTTTGCGCATAAGCGAAAGCCACATCAATGTCATAGGTGGGAACAAACTTGTATTTGCGTTCTGTGAATGTTAATTTCGGAAAATGCCCTGTCAATATTTCTTTAATCTTCAAAGCCCAGATATTGACAACAGGCCTTTGCAATATTCCCATTTCGACACTTTTGCTCAAACTGGCCGTAAACCTGCCATGCTGGTCACTGACAAAAGGAAGGTACTCTTCATATCTGGTAACGAGGTAAAAGATAGCTGCGAATACATCAAATGGCAAAACAGATTCTTTGTTATAAATGGGGAAGAATGCAGTTAACCCTTCATAATCCAGGGTATCGACTTCGATGTTGTCAACACCTCTTTCAAACAGTAATCCATGCGACTTGAAAAAAAGATCATCAGAGGTTACCTTGTCGCTATAAATAAGTTTTGGTAAATCAGACGATCGAAATTCATCCAAATCAGTAGTGATGTGGTATGGAATCATCAACAGGTCATGAAAAACCAGCCTGAAGGTGTACCTAACCCGGCTGGTCCTTTTTGGTGAATAGATCAGTAGCTTATCCATTACTGTCAAAGGTAAATCTTTTTTATATCTCTTCATTTTTTACTAATTTTGTTCTTCTTTTTCCAGGCATTTTTATGAATGATTTTATTGTATCGGCGCGTAAGTACCGACCTGCCACTTTTCAGCAGGTTGTAGGACAGGGGGCTATTACCTCCACACTTCAAAATGCCATTAAAAACCAACAGGTTGCGCAGGCATTTTTATTTACCGGTCCGCGGGGAGTTGGCAAAACAACCTGTGCCCGGATCATGGCAAAAACGATTAATTGCGAAAATCTTACAAAGGATATTGAACCATGCGATCAATGTGAGTCATGTACCTCTTTTAATAATAATGCTTCGTTCAATATTCATGAACTGGATGCAGCATCCAACAACTCGGTTGATGACATCAGAAACCTGGTTGATCAGGTAAGGATTCCACCACAGGTTGGCAATTACAAAGTTTACATCATAGATGAGGTACACATGTTATCGCAGGCAGCTTTTAATGCCTTCCTGAAAACCCTCGAAGAACCGCCTGCCTATGCCAAATTTATTCTTGCCACTACTGAAAAGCATAAGATTCTCCCAACGATTCTTTCACGATGCCAGATTTTTGACTTTCGCCGCATAAGCGTTGAAGACATTGCCGATTACCTTGAATACGTCGCGGAAAATGAGCATGTTGAAGCTGAGGAAGAAGCCTTGCATATCATTGCTCAAAAAGCGGACGGCTCACTGCGCGATGCGCTTTCCACCTTTGATCAGATAGTTAGCTACAGTGGAGATACATTATCTTATAAGAATGTAATCGAGAACCTGAATATCCTCGATTACGAATATTATTTTAAAGTTACCGACAGTATCTTAAACAAGGATGTTTCCAATTTGCTGCTGGTTTTTAATGAGATTATTGAGAATGGTTTTGATGGACAGCATTTTATCACAGGTTTATCAGAACACCTTAGAAACTTATTGGTTATCAAGGATCCTAAAACCATTGAATTGCTATTGGCCAGTACATCGCTAAAAGATAAATACCAGGAACAGGCAGCGCTGTGTGATCCGCAATTCCTCCTTTCTTCACTCAAAAACTGTAACGATTATGACCTAAGCTACAAAACAAGTAATAACAAGAAACTGCACATCGAGATTGCCTTAATGCAGTTATCTCAGCTTGTTGGTATCCCGGCAGGTAACACATCCATAAAGAGGAAGGAAGAAATCACCGGGGAGGAAAAGCCGTCCTACCAGAAAAAAGCTGAACCAAAGGAAACCAAACCGGTAAAGCCAATCGTATCAAAAACAGCGAAAAAGACCGTAGTTAAGGATAACGGCAGGAAAATCAAAAACATATCGATAAAAGGCAGCCTGGAAGCATTGCGTAAAAAACAGGATCCGGAAGAGATATCAGCCGAGCCGGAAATCAAAAATGAATTTGACCAGGCAAAACTCACAGAGGTGTGGCGTGAATTCATCGAAGGTTATCAATCGCGGTCACCCAGTTTCGCCAATGCCATTGCCAAATATGATCCGGTAGTCAGGAAGGACTTCCAGATTGAATACAAGGTTGACAACATCCTTATCGCCAGGGATCTTTTAAATGTTACAGCATTGCTGGAGTTCCTCAAAACTGAATTAAAAAATAATCAGATAACCCTCAATGCGGTGCTGCCTGAAAAATCCGACAAAAAAACAGCCTATACCGACCGTGAACGCTATGAAGAAATGGCGAAAAAGTATCCTGACCTTGTTAAACTCAAAGATCAGTTGAATCTGGAACTGGAGTTGTGATAATCCCCAGTCATTCGTCTACAGTTTGTAATCTATTATCTAACTAAAGTTAGAGTATTGGTTATTTCACATTGTCTTTCAGGAATTTAGGTTCAAGGCAACTTAAAGGTAAATTAAGATATCGTACCTACGGCACTCTTTTGAAAATCGTATTCACTTGTTCTATAAATATTTCGCACCTCTGGTGCTGGAGAAATTAGAAACATCCAAACAGTAGACCCATCGGGGTGAAATAACAATATAAAGCCTTTGGAATATATAAATTATTGTGCTAATAGAATATTCTATTGGATATAAACCATAATTGGTATAAGAAATGATGAATATCGAATGTGTGGATTGCTGCCTGTCAAGTATTAATAACCTAACTAAATAATGGTTGAAGTTACTTGATCTTTGCAACAATGAGACTGAGGACTGTAGACTTTTGGTTGCGTTTTGGTGATTAAGACACTTAGTTCCTCAGTCAAATGTCCCTTTGGCTCTTAACTCCTGGTTCTCGAATTCCCCAATCTCCCGATATGTCCTAATCACGACCAATGACCAATGCACTAATGACCAACGACCGAAGGGAGTCCGTTTGGATGAATGAGTGCCAGTCGGCAGTCTTTTGTTGTTTTGCAGATTCCATTAACTATTCTCTATTAACCATTCCCCATTAACCATTCCCCATTAACTTTTTTTCCACTCACCAACGACCAACACAACGACCAACACAATGACCAATGACCAATCCACTAATGACCAATGACCAATCCACTAATGACCAATGACCAATCCACTAATAACCAATAACCAATCCCCTAAAACCTTATCTTTGCCTCACTTTATTTCGCAACCATTAATTCAAATCATTTATGAGAAAATTAGTCAATTTAACATTGGTCGTTGCTGCCATAGTGGCTATCATGGCATGCAACGAAAACAAAAAAAGTGAAAGTGTAATGACAAAAGCAATTGACACAACCTTCATGGACAAGTCTGTCAATCCCGGAGATGATTTCTTCAGGTATGTGAACGGCGGATGGATAGACAACAACCCCATTCCGCCCGAATACAGTCAGTACGGCGCGTTTCATGTTCTTTACGATCAGAACCAGGAAGACCTGAAAAGCCTTGTTATGGAAGTATCTTCAGACAAAAGTGTCCAAAAAGGAAGTGTGAACCAGAAGATCAGGGATTTTTATAACAGTGGTATGGATACTGTGCTGATTGAAAAACAGGGCATCTCAACGATTCAGGATGAACTCGACGCTATAGCTGGTATTCAAACCAGGAAAGATCTTGCTGTGCTAACCGCTAAAATGCAGATGGTGGGTATCAATCCATTCTTTTATTTCTATGCTTCAGCCGACAAGAAAAACAGCTCGATGGAAATCGCCAATTTTTATCAGGGTGGTCTTGGGATGCCAGATGTAGATTACTACACCAATGATGATGAGCGCAGCAAACAATTGAGGGCTGATTACCTCGACCATCTGACCAAAATGTTTATCCTTGTTGGTAATGATGAGGGCACCGCCCGGCAAAACGCGAATACTGTTCTCAATATAGAAACCGACCTGGCCAATATTTCCAAAACCAGGCTGGAAAGAAGGATCCCGGAGGAAAACTATTTTAAAACAGACCTGAAAGGGGTAGGTGAAATTTCACCTGCGTTTGACTGGAATACTTATTTCTCAACAATGGGCCTGCCTGACCCCGGTGATCTCAACCTCGGACAGAAAGAATTCATCGCCGGCATCAGCCCGATAATCGAAAAATATAGTGTTAACGATTGGAAAGCCTACCTAACATGGAACTTACTGAATGTATCTGCCAATTACCTTAGCAATGATTTTGTTGATCAAAACTTTGAGTTTTTTGGTAAAACCTTATCCGGCCAGCAGGAGCTAAAGCCCCGGTGGAAAAGGGTTCTAGCCACAACATCCGCAGGACTTGGTGAGGCCATCGGCCAGCTTTATGTTGAAAAATACTTCCCACCCGAATCAAAAGAGCGAATGGATAAGCTGGTTGAAAATCTCAGGATTGCCTTTGCGGGCAGGATCAGGAACCTGGATTGGATGTCGGAAGAGACCAAAGAAAAGGCACTGGCTAAACTGAAATCCATCACTGTAAAAATTGGGTACTCTGATAAATGGAAAGACTACTCATCTATGGAGGTTGTTCCTGATAATTACATCACAAATGTACGCAGCGCCAAGCTGTTTGAATTCAGGAGAGACCTCGCGAAGATTGGTAAACCGGTGGACAAAACTGAGTGGGGCATGACACCGCAAACGGTTAATGCCTATTACAATCCAACAAACAATGAGATTGTTTTTCCGGCAGGTATACTGCAGCCGCCATTCTTTAATAAAGATGCCGATGACGCGGTGAATTATGGTGCGATCGGTGTGGTTATAGGACATGAAATGACCCATGGTTTTGATGACCAGGGAAGGAAATACGATAAGAATGGCAACATGACCGACTGGTGGACAGAAGAAGATGCCAGGCGTTTCGAAGAAAAAACAAAGGTATTGGGTAGCCAGTATGACAATTATGTGATGCTCGATTCACTGAATGTTGATGGCGCCCTTACGATGGGTGAAAATATTGCTGACCTGGGTGGCCTGAGCATTGCTTATGACGCGTATAAAATGTCATTAAATGGAAGCACCCCCAATTCAATTGATGGACTTTCAGATGATCAACGTTTCTACATGGGTTACGCACAGGTATGGCGTCAAAGTATCCGCGATAAAGAGCTGATGAGGCGCCTGAAGGAAGATGTCCATAGTCCGGGTGAGGCAAGGGTTAACATACCTGTTTTTAATCTGGATGTATTCATCGAATCCTTCGATATTAAAGAAGGCGACAATCTATACCTTCTCCGGGAGGAAAGAGCTTATATCTGGTAATTTGCAAAAAGTTCTATAAAAACCCGTTGAGGATTTGACTCCCTGACGGGTTTTTTTATTTTGTCAGGGATTCATACTTTTACACCCACAAACCAATTATCATTTCAACATGAAAACATTATATCGATTAACAGCTATTATTCTTTTCTCTTTTCTGGCTATCGTATCATTTGCCCAGGATAAAGACATTGAAAATCCTATTCCACTTGATCAAAACGTCATCAGAGGTACACTTGAAAACGGGCTTAAATATTACATTCGTCCCAATGAGAAGCCTGAAAAAAGAGTAGAATTCAGATTAGTTGTCAATGCGGGATCAATCCTCGAAGACGATGACCAGCAAGGTCTGGCACATTTTCTCGAACACATGGCTTTTAATGGCACGGAAGACTTCAGTAAAAACGATCTAATTAGTTTTCTTGAGCAGTCGGGTGTCGATTTTGGCGCTGATTTAAATGCTTACACAAGCTTCGATGAAACGGTTTACATGTTTCAAATCCCATCTGACAGACAAGGACTATTGGATACCGCTTTTATGATTCTTGAAAACTGGGCACACAAACTATCGCTGGATGAGGATGAAATTGATAAAGAACGCGGAGTTGTACGCGAAGAGTGGCGGCTTGGCCTGGGAGCTCAGGACAGGATGATGAAAAAATATATTCCTGTGTTATTTAAAGACTCTCGTTATGCTGAGCGCCTTCCCATTGGAAAGATGAGTGTGATAGATTCATGCGAATATGATGTAGTTAGAAGGTTTTACCACGACTGGTACAGGCCCGATCTGATGGCTGTGGTAGTTGTTGGCGATATTGATCCGGATTATGCGAAAGACAAAATAATCTCACATTTCAGTGGTATGACAGGGCCAGAGGTAGAACGTGACAGAACAGTTCACATTATCCTTAATAATAATCCTCCACTGATTGCCATAGCTACAGACAAAGAAGCAACAGGAACTTCTGTTGCCCTGATCAGGAAATTGGATAAATACCATACCAAGACCTATGCGGATTACCGATTGATGCTAAGGGTAAAGCTGTATACCGGTATGCTCAACAATCGTTTTTTTGAAGCACGTCAAAATCCGGAGTCACCTTTCATTTATGCCGGAGCCGGTTATGGTGGTTTTGTGGCAAGACCACTTGACGCATTCTTTTTATCAGCAAGAGTAAAAGAGGACAGGATTAATGAGGCCATTACTGAATTGATGAAAGAAAACCGTCGCATTAAACGATATGGATTTACTGAAAGCGAACTGGAAAGGCAAAAGAATGAAATACTCGGCAGGTTTGAAAAAGCTCTGGAAGAAAAAGACAAAACCGAATCGAGAAGATTTGTCAGGGAGTATGTAAATCATTTCCTTGAAAGTGAACCTTACATGGACATTGAGTTTGAGGCCGGACTTGTGAAAAAACTCATCCCTGAAATCAGGCTTGAGGAGGTGAACCAGGTTTCATATTTTGTGGGTAAGCCAAAAAATCTTCTGGTATTGGTAACAGCGCCTGAAGAAGAGGGCCTGGTAATCCCATCAGAGGAAGAAATCAAGGAAACAATCATAGCCGGCAGAGATGTAGCACTGGAGGAGTATAAAGAGGAAGCAGTCCGTGAATCCCTGATCACCAATGTACTTCCCGGAGGCGCTGTAGTTAACGCTATAGATGATCAGGAGTTTGGAATTAAGGAATTGGAACTTGATAATGGTGTTCGTGTCATTCTAAAACCAACTGAATTTAAGAATGATGAGATCCTGATGTCAGCCTTTGGACCTGGCGGCACCTCTCTTGCCTCGGATGAGGCATTTATTTCGGCCAGTTTTTCTAATCGTATAATTTCGCAGAGTGGTGTTGGTGACTTCGACAATATCGCATTGAACAAATTTATGACCGGTAAAAACCTTACTCTTGATCCTGAAATAAAGGAGTTATCCCAGGGATTAAAAGGCAAGTCGGTGAAGAAAGATCTCGAGACTATGCTGCAGCTATCCTACCTTTATTTTACTGAACCCAGAAAAGATACCAACGCGTTTAAAACATTTCAGTCCGCAATGCTCAATCAATTTAAATTTATGATGGCTAATCCCCAGGCTGTGTTTTATGACACCCTGTACAAACTGGCAACCCAGAATCATCCCAGAACAATAGTAATCCCTACTGAGAAGCAGATCAATTCCATTAATCTGGAAGAGGCGTATTCGTTCTATCAGCAAAGTTTTGCCTCTGCACAGGGATTTACGTTTGTGTTTGTGGGAAGTTTTGACACTGACAGCCTGACCCCTTTAATAACCAAATACCTGGGCAGCCTGCCATCAGATGGGAAAACCAAAAACTGGAAGGATGTAAGTCCTGTTTTTCCGGATGGGATTACTCAGGTTACCGTAAGAAAAGGTACTGAACCCAAAGCAAGTGTCGCGCTGATGATGGATGAAAAATTCGACTGGAGTGTTGAGGAACGACTGAAAATGAGTCTGCTGATGAAGATACTAAACATTCGCATGCGCGAAAGTATGCGTGAAGACCAGGGAGGTGTTTACGGTGTAAGGGCGAGGCCAAACATTGAAAAATATCCCAGGGAATCTATCAATGTCACCATAAGCTGGGGTTGCGCTCCGGAGAATGTGGATCAGCTTGTTCAAACAGTCTTCCGGGAAATGGATACTTTGCGGTCAATCGGACCAAAAGCCATAAACATGAACAAGGCAAAGGAAACCACCATACGTGACTATGAAACCAATTTTGAAAAGAACAATTACTGGTTGAATAAAATCAAGAACATGGAAGTCTATGGCGAAGATTTACTCAGCTTTGAAGAGATGAAAATGTTTGTTCAAAATGTCCGGTCCGAAGATCTGCAGAAGCTGGCAAACAAGTATTTTCGGGAAGATCATTATCTGAAACTGGTTCTCCTGCCGGAGGAAGATTAGTGTTTTTCATTACATTTGGTTAGATTTATTATCTATGCGGCTCTTATCGATATTTTTACTCAGATTAATGGGATGGAAAATTGTTGGTGGTCCCCCGGAAGGAGTCACGAAGGCAGTATTCATCACCGCCCCTCATACCAGTTTTGTAGATTTCTATATTGGAAGACTTTACTGCTGGAGTAAAAGGATTCCTATTAAGGTCTTCATTAAGAAAGAAGCTTTCAATTGGTATTCCGGTTGGTTGCTTAAGGCCGTAGGAGGGATTCCCATTGACCGTAGTCAGCCTGGAAACCGGGTAGATATATCTGCCAGAATGATCAGGGAAAGGGACCATATTTTTCTAACTATTACGCCGGAGGGTACACGCAAACGGGTGGAAGTCTGGAAGCGAGGTTTCTACTACATTGCGCAAAAAGCTGATGTTCCAATCATTTTATCCTTTCTTGATTATGGCAAAAAAGAGGTAGGAATCGGCCCGGTTTTAAATGTTACAGGCGATATTCAAAAAGATTTTAAAACCATAGAGGATTTTTATCGGGGTATGCAGGGAAAACATCCTGAAATGTTCAACCTGTACGAACCTGAAAATTCAAACTGATTTTAATGAGGCCATGTAATCTGATGGAGTCCGTCCGCTGAGTTGCTTGAAAATCCTGTTAAAACTTGCTTTTGAATTAAACCCTGCATCAAAGGCCAGGCTGATGATCTTGTAATTTTTCATTTTTGGATCCTCCATTAAAGAACACATTTCATTTACCCTGTAGGTATTGACAAACTCATAAAAGTTCATTTTTTGATTTTGGTTAATCACAGCCGACAACTGGTGACGACTAACCCCAAGGTTGTTGGCAAGGTCCTGTAGACTAAGTTCCGGATTGAGGTAGGGTTTTTCTTCATCCATGTAAGCCAGCAACTTTTTGTCTAATTCTAAAAGAATTTCATCATCATTCGAATCTTCCAACTGATTCTTTTTAGGTGGCTCTCTACCATTGGTTTGCACAGTAGAATGTTTTTTGGTTGAAAAATTAACAGCTTCATACGACCCGCTGATCTTAAATACTTCTGACGATCTGATGGCGATATAGCTGATCACATAAATGACAAATACGATGGCCAGGTACACAAACAAGAACAGGTCTATTTTCACCCGGATATTAAAATTATACAGATTGGCTGCCACTGTGCCTATTATCCAGGCAACAAGGATTACAGAGGCTCCTATTTTCATTCCTTCCAGTACTGTTTTATCTATATTCGATTGGTAATCTACTATGTTGCGTTTGTAATGCTGCAACATTCGCAATACAAGTATCGGATAAACAATCCCCTGCAATGACAGGACAAGATCGCTGATAAAATTGGCTACGTAATAATACCCCTCATTACTATTCACCATAAGGAGCTTCTCCTCGGGTGAACGAAAATAAAATCCTGCATAGAGTAAAATATTCAATAACAGCGGCAGGAAATGAAGCAGGTCAACTCTCCTGAATTTCTTGTAATTGAATACTAAATACTTGACCGATAAGTAAAGCAAGGGGTGGAATGCAAACTCAATGTGAGAAAAGGTCCTCAGAAAATGTGGATAATTCGACATCAAACCTGCAAGGGATTGTGCAAAGCCTACCAGGATTATTGCCCAGCAAATTGTCAGCAGTCCAAGGAACCTGTTTGAGAGGATATTTGCTTTTACCGTAAATAGAAATATGGATAGTATGACACCTTGAAAAGCCCCAACATAAAAAATAAGTGTCAATATCCCTTCAAAATTAAAATCCATAAAGCTTAATACAGTGTTTCAAAAGTATAAATTCCTGCTTATTCTCCTGTTCATATTTATCATTGAGAGTGATTTCTTTATAAAAAGTTGAAAAGGCCCATCCGATCGATTGAGACCTCTAATTGTAAAAATGATAGCTCAGTAAGACATCTGATGACGTA
>JAUXDH010000183.1 GCA_030618545.1 Chlorobiota bacterium | reverse complement strand
TACCAATGGTTCTTTCTCCAATGGGATCATTCAGCCTAAACTGAAAGTAGGCCGGCCCGGTGATAAATATGAGCAGGAAGCAGACCAGGTTGCCGACCGGGTAATGAGAATGTCGGAAGGTGAATCAATCAGGATGCAGCCGATGGAGGAAGAGGAAGAAATGATGCAGATGCAGCCTGTTGAAGAGGAGGAAGAATTGCAAATGATGTGTGAAGACTGTCGGGATGATGGGATGGTTCAGAAGCAGCCAATGGAGGAGGAAGAAGAACTTCTGCAACCCAAATCTATGCAGAGTTCCAGTCCCTCTGAAGCCCCGGCACAGGTTCATTCAATGATTGATACGACAAGAGGATCAGGCTCGTCTCTCGATAGACAAACACTGTCGTCCATGGGCAACAGCTTCGGTAAGGATTTCAGCAATGTAAATATTCATACGGATTCGGCTGCTATGCAAATGAACCGGCAATTGAATGCCCAGGCATTTACTGTTGGGAACGATATTTATTTTAACCAGGGTAAATTCAACCCGGGAAGTCATTCTGGTAAAAGACTGCTGGCTCACGAGCTTACCCATGTTGTTCAGCAGGGAGAAGCAATCCAGCCAATGATTCAAAAAGACGGGGAGGCTGAATCTGAAGAATCTTCTTCAAGCAGCACACCACTGGCAGATCTTATCGCGGGCTTGCTTCGTGATCAACTCTCCAATTCGAGTATGCGCGGACATTTAAGCAGTCTTGGAACTGCTTTGCAGGGATTAGCGTTGGAAACAACAACTGAAGGTGGAGATCAGCCCGCTGCCGGCGCTGAAAGGCTGGCAGCCCTGGGTATTCCGGGAGCATTTGAAATTACTTCCGCTGCTATACTAAGAGATCCTGCTTTCGCGAGGTTGCGGCAACGCATTATTGAGATTGTGGGCAGCAGTGATGAAGTCGCTCTCGTTGCAGCCCTTGCCGCCGGTCTGGCAGCAGTACTTGCCGATGTATCTCTCAGCGGATCACCATCTCAAGACCTGGGCGCGGGATTCAGTGTTGGTGGTTCGTTTGACCTTGGCTCCATCCAAAGCCTGCAGTTCAACAATATGTCACTTTATGCACAGTATGCAAATGAACATTTCAGAACACGACTAACCGGTATCTTGACCAGGGATGCCGAAACCGAAGAGTTTTCCGGAACCGGAACGGGTGAAGTAAGAATCGGCAGTGATGTAAGTCATCTACTCGGAAGGATAACCATTAACTCGGATGGTGAAGTAGTGCTCTTCGGAAGACTGTCAGCAGGGCACACATTCGGAGGAAGTGACAGGCTTATATTCACCACTGATCTGACACATACTTTTGCCACAGGAGAAACCATCATCCAACCCGGTATAAGCGGCAGGTTCAACCTTGGACATGACCAGAGTATCAGGCTTGGCACCTCGCTGGCTGTATCTTCTGACAGCGGCCTGACCGGTGTAACCGGTTTTGTGGAATACCGACGCGAATATTTGATATTGAGGGTAGAAGGCAGCATGACCGGATTACCTGAAGCAGCCGGAATACTTCCGGGAGGCAACATGAGATTGCAGGGTACGCTTACTGTTCCTTTGTGGTGAAAGACAACTTATTGCAATCACCGGCCAATTTTTGATTAGACAGAAAGAACTCTGCAGATATCACCATTGAGGATAGGGAAAGGGAACTCCATGCGAAAAATTACTTGTTGGAAAAGCATTTCCTTAAAAATATTGTAATTTTGACAAGACTAGGTTTATTACTATGAAAAAAAGTTTCCTGTTCGCCCTGGGCCTTGGTTTTGCAGCATCATTCTGGTTTTTCCGCCTTCCATACAGCTACGGCCGAAAACATTCCGGGTATGTAAAAGCCATATTCTCAAGAGACAATGGCGATATTGTCATAAAGATGAATAATGACAAGCACGATTTCATCGTCAGCCAGAGTTTTGGATTGAACATTGACATCAAAAGACTGCAATCAAAACTAATCGGCAAACCAGTTGACATATGGTTTACCCACCCCCACTGGCCTATCGATACAACTCCCCACATCACTCGTCTTATTTGTGATGATGATGTAGTCTATTCCAAATGGTAATCACAACATACCTTCAAATAGTTATTTTTAGTGACCTTCCGTTGAATAGAATATTATTTATCTTTAAAAATTCAATAATCAAATCTAAAGTCTAACTTAAATCAAACAATCATGGCAACAAGAGAAGAAAGGCGGGCACGCCGCCGGGCAAAACGGGAACAACGCAGAAAAAACAAAAAGCTCCGCCGTGAAAAATTCAATGAAGTTCTGGCCGTAGCTAAAGATATGGATCTCAAGTTCGACACCGACACAGAAGATCCGGATTTCGCAGACGCTTTCAATGAGATCTGGCCTGTACTTAAACCTTCTTTAGAGTATGCTGAACTAATTAAAATTACCGGACCGAAAGCCGACAAAATACTCAGAACAGTAGTTGAAATTGGTCAACGCATTTCAACCGGAGAAGCAAGCGAAAGTGAAGAAGCCATGTTTATTAGCTATCTGGATTCAATATGGGACATCCTGGAGACAGCCTTGGGAATACTGAAAACCTTTACCCCTGATAAAGTGGATGATGTGATCGACTATGTGCTTGAGATCGGTGACTGGATTACCGACAATGAGGATGATGACGTCACATAGATTTCTATAAATACATGCTTGTATTTAATTCAGGTAAAGACCCTGAATCATCTTCTCAATTTTCCAAAGGAACAAACTTATCGTCAGTAGCGGTAAAGAATGCCTTCGTATTGGGGTCATACCTCCAATACCTGTCTTCTGAAGGGCGTTGAAGTGCATCATCCAGGTACTGGTTCAGCAACAGGTCAAAGGTGTAACCACCATATGTACGACCGAGAAGGTAGGCGTAGTCATACAATTCATCCGTTTTCAGGGTATCAATCGTGAAAAAGTATTTAACCTCGCTATTAAACAGATCAAGAGTAAACTCGCCATCCACATCATCTATAACCACATCTTCTGTAAAATAGACCTGACGTGTGTTCTGATCTTCATTTATTTTACTGATCTCAAACCACGAATTTACTGTAGCTGAATTTAACTGGTGGTCGTGGTAAAAGTAGTTGTCGTAGTACTTTGTTTCATCCCTGTAAAAATAATAGTCCTCTTCTACCTCCAACTGTGCCACGTTAATGATAAAAGCATTGGAATCAACTTCCATAAAATCTGCAGTTCTGTCCTCCCTGAATACATTCAATCCAAATACTTTCAATTCTTTTTCAAGGCCCAGCAAATAATTGTCGATGAATTTGGAATCATCAATTTCTTTAAGGAAAAGTGAGTTGGCAAATAGTACCGAGTCAAAGAGTGTTTCATCGGTAATCTCCAAAGAATCAAGAATATCTTTCTTCAGGCTGGTTTTATAAATAAAATCAGGTGCAAGTATCAGTACGCTTTTGTGGGAGCCGGTTTTTATAAACTGAGTAGCCAGTTTTCGTTCTGTACTGCATGATGCAAGAATAAACATGAGAAGTATCATACAGCAAATAACAAAACCGGTTTTATTTATCGATTTCATAAAGAACGCAAAAATAGAAATTCCCTGCCAGGAACCTTCGGATTGACTAATTGTTTCAATACTGTTTTCTAATCTTGGGGATGGTCTTTATTGTGGCGACAAATTCGAGAACTTCGTTATTCCTTTCTTGGTAACTACCCAAATATTCATCCGCCTATCCTCAAATATTCTTTCTACATGATTATCCGTAAGTGTTTGTTCACTCGTAAAATGTTTCCACTCATTGCCGTCCCTATAAAACAGCCCGGACTTATTTGTGCCTACCCATACAGCACCGGAATCATCAACTAAAATCCCGGTAACTTTCCATTTCGAATCAGAACTGTATTCCGTCTTCCAGTTCCCCTCATCGTATCTAATCAATGATGTTTCACTCGCTGTCCATAGTTCTTTATTATCATCCCTGTAGATTAACGAAAAGTCATTGCCATCCAGCCCATCTTTCTTGTCAAACCGATGCCATCCCTGCTTATCATAACGTGAAATGCCATCATCTGAAAAAACGATCACATCATCATTGTCCGAAAACAACTTTTCTATCTTCCCTTTTATTTTGACAGAGCGAGGATCAAAGTACTTCCATCCCATTTTATCGTGCATACTCAGACCGGTGAACTTGATGTCATTTCTTGAAAAGGCCCAGATCCTTCCTGATTTGTCCTGAAGCAGTTGATAAACAGAATTCCCGCTCAATCCATCTTTTTTATCAAAATTGATCCATTGGCCATCATAGTATTTTGAGACACCTGCTTCTGTAGCAGCCCATATATTTCCTGATCTATCTTCGAGCACATCGAACACTTTATTAACTTCGAATGTTTCGTCTTTAAATGGAAACCACTGCCCGCCATCAAACATGTACAACCCTTCGAGGGTGGCAAACCACATATTTCCCATTCTATCCTGGATGATCTTTGTGACATAGGTTGGCGATACATTGAATTTGGAAGCAACCGATTCGGCGACTTCATCATCGAACCTGTACCACTCGTAGCCGTCAAACATCTTTACAGAACCACTCAGTAAAGTGTAACCCAGCGCAGAAATCTCATTGAATTCCTTACGATACTCCTGGGTAATCCAAATCCAGCCCCGGCGGTCTTCAAATATCACATCAGCTTTGTAATCATTTTCTTCTTCGTTGCTAATGTAATTAACCCAATAAGTGCCGTCGTAAAGAAAAACACCATAGCCGGTAACAAACCACAGGTTTCTTTTCCTGTCTTCGTAGATTCTTACGATATCCTTGAGGGGTTGTTTGACATTGGTAACCTTATTTTCGATTTGCTTGAGTGAGTACCATTTGGAACCGGTAAAGGCATTCAGGCCATCTCCGGTGCCAATCCATACTACCCCTTTGGAATCGACAAAAGTGGTCGTAACGGGAAAAGAAAGGATGCCGTCCTTTTTTGTGTAAGTGACTGTCTCCTGAGCAGTGAGCCGGAATACAGAAATAAAAACGGATATCAGGATAATCCGAAGGAATAATGGTTGCATCTTGAAATAAGTCAAATTCAGCATAAATATACTGAATTGCCGGTAATTGAATTACTCCACAACAATTTCAGTATTTATAGTTGCAACCTTACCCAGCATGGCACTAACTCCGCAGTACCGTTCCTGTGATAAGTTTACTGCTTTTTCAAGCTTTGCCATGGGAAGATCCCTGCCGCCAAAGAGGTACTTAATGTTTATGGTGTGGTAATATTTAGGGTGTTCTTCGGTTTGTTCACCGGTAATATCAATACTGAGAGACTCGAATTCTACCCGCATTTTTTTTAGGATAGAAACCACATCCATGCCAGTACAGCCACCCAATGAAACGAGAATAAACGGCTTGGGCCTGGGTCCCTGGTTTTTACCGCCTACGGTCTC
>JAUXDH010000134.1 GCA_030618545.1 Chlorobiota bacterium | reverse complement strand
GCTTCAATTAACCATTAACCATTAACCATTAACCATTAACCATTAACCATTAACCATTAACCATTAACCATTAACCATTAACCATTAACCAATGCGCATCGACATCATCACCATATTTCCTGAAATGTTTGAAGGGCCCTTTTCCGAATCGATCATCAAGAGGGCGCAGCAAAAAAATCTGATAGAAATTCGCCTGCATCAATTGCGGGACTACACAATGGATAAGCATAAAAAAGTGGATGACTATGCTTTTTCAGGTGGCGCCGGCATGGTCATGATGATTGAGCCGGTAGCCAGATGCCTTGAGACATTAAAGGCAGAACGAATCTACGATGAAATTATTTATATGAGTCCTGACGGAGATTTGCTTGATCAGAAAACTTCCAACAAACTTTCCATACTGAAAAATGTGGTCATCCTATGTGGTCATTATAAAGGTATTGATGAACGCATTCGCCAGCATCTGATCACCAGAGAAATATCTATTGGAAATTATGTACTCTCCGGAGGAGAATTGGCGGCTGCTGTGCTTGTAGACAGTGTTGTACGATTAATACCCGGAGTGCTGGGAGATGAAACTTCAGCGCTAAGTGACTCTTATCAGGATGGTTTAGTCTCCCCTCCTGTTTATACCAGACCGCAGGAATTCAGTGGCTGGAAGGTACCGGATGTTCTTCTTTCAGGGAATGAGAAACTCATCGAGAATTGGAAGCATGAGCAGGCAGTAGAACGAACCAGAAAGCGGAGGCCGGGGATGTTGGAAGAATAAGACAAAAGTAGGGTTATACCAGGTTAATATGAAAATGCCACGAAGACGCCAAGACACGAACCTGCCTGCCGCATGCAGGGGTTCACAAAGCAAAGAAAACGAGGATATTAGCCTTAGTGCATCTTTGTGCCTTTGAGCCTTGGTGGCAAGATATTTACTATTCGGAGTGGACTCAATCATCAGGCATTAGAAAAACAGTAACATATCTTCCCTCACAAACTTACTAACACTTTCCTGTAAATAAGCAACCAATTATTTTTTTCCGTAGCATTTGTTATTTTCGAAATAGCTGTATATTTGCAGCCGTTTTCAAAAAACCGCCTTAAAGCATAATACGATGAGCAAGAACGAATTATTACAAATTGTTGAAGATACTGTTGAGATGAAAGAACTGCCCGCTTTTAAGGCAGGAGATACGATTACTGTTACATATAAAATCAGGGAAGGAAGCAAAGAAAGGTTGCAGAAATTCCAGGGAGTTGTACTGCAGCGTGTGGGATCAGGACCGAGCGCTACTTTTACTGTCAGAAAGATATCGGGTAATATCGGTGTGGAAAGAATCTTTCCCATTTCATCACCTTTTATTGAGGAGATTACTATTAATAAAGTTGGTGTTGTAAGAAGAGCACGTATCTTCTATTTCCGGAAACTCCGTGGTAAGAAAGCAAGAATCAAAGAGAAGAGAATGTAGTCTTCCCGAAAAGAAATTTGAAACTCCGGTCCGTTTGGCCGGAGTTTTTTTGTTATCAATAAGAAAGAATAAATCAGGACAAACGCTGGCGTACAACTTCAAACATCATTACGCCTGCGGCAACAGAAACATTTAGCGATTCGATTTCACCCATCATCGGAATCCTGACTAAAGTATCTGATAACTTAAGGTATTCGGCAGAAACACCCTCATCTTCGGATCCCAGAACCAGGGTGACAGGAACTTTAAGGTCTGCCGTAAAAAAGTCCTTTTCTGACTTCTCTGTTGCAGAAATAACCAGCAATCCACTATTCTTAAGAAACTCGATGGTTTGTTTCAGATTACTGCTTCTGCATATGGGCACCTTAAAAATAGCGCCTGCTGAAGACTTAACAGTACCGGAATTCAACTGGGCAGAGTTTCTTGAGGGGATAACAACTGCATCAACCCCGGCTCCTTCAGCAGTCCTGAGTATGGCTCCAAAATTTCTCACATCTGTTATCCGGTCCATAAGAATCACAAAAGGGACCCGGCCTTCTTCAAAAACTACCGGCAACACATCTTCAATGTTGTAAAAGGTGATGGGAGCAATAAAAGCGATTACTCCCTGATGGTTCTTCCTGGTGACCCGGTACAGCTTTTCCTGAGGTACAAACTGGTAAGGTGCATCCACCTGCTTAAGAATCTCCATCAATTCGGTGAAGTTGTCGCTCCTCAGCCCTTTTTGAATCAATACTTTATCTATTTCTTTACCGGCTTTGATGGCTTCAATAACCGGCCTGGTTCCATAAATCATTTCCTGTTTGTCTCTGGTATCTGCTTTATTCATTTTCGAGGTATTCTGTTGGTAAGGTTTTTGAATTCCAGCTTAAACTTATTTTTAAGGTTTCCCAAAGTTTTCTTTTCAAGTTCCAGTATCTTTAATTTGCTGAATAACCGAATTGTTATCATGGCAATGATTCCACCCAAAACAAGTCCTGCCAGTAAATAAATCCACTCCATTCGTCAGATTTTGGAGTAAAGTTATCAATAAATTGCACCGGGCATTATTAAGTTTCCACTTACGGATTTTTAATTATCATTTGACCTCCATGATTAAAATCTTTATCTTTAAGGTTTCCTAATCGACATGATGCTTCTCAGGTGGACCATATCATTTCTTCTCGCAAATATTACCATGATGACAGCCCTGTGTCAAACATCGGAACCTCCAAAGCCGAGAATGACAAAAATGTTGATAAGGGAGTTCCTGAATATGCATATGCAATACCCTGAAATTGCATTCAATAATGGAGAACAGGGAACCATAAGAATTGCATTCGATACTGATAGGGAGGGAAAAGTAACGGGAAGAAAAGTAATCGAGTCAGTATCACCGGAAGTGGATAGTTCCGCATTATCGTTATTTGATCTTATCCTGTGGAAACCCGCCAAGTATTATGGCAAACCAAAAAATGGTAAAGGCGAATTCAAGTTAAAATACAATATTTCAAAGTATGAGTCACTGGTGAAAAAGAGAGGTTATGACAGGATACCTTTACCCTATGAACCCATTGACCTTTCCGGTGCAATTTATTCAATTAAAGATCTGGATGTGCCCCCAAATGCCATTCTGGACAGCAATTACTCCTCAATATCGGAATTTATAACTGCCAATATGGACTTTCCCGAAGCTGCCGCAAAACTAAATATCGAAGGCGATGTAAAACTGAGATTTGTTATAGAAACTAACGGCCTGCCATCAAACATCTCTATCCTTCAAACTGTAGGAGGAGGATGTACAGAAGAAGCCATTCGAATCTTAAACTTATTGGAATGGATGCCGGGAGTTAACACAGGAGATGGCGTAAGAACCTGCTACTATCTAACCATCAAATTTGATGCAGCAGAAGAACTCAAAAATAAATATATCCCTAATCAAACGAGTTCTGGAATTTAATCCTCACCTTTCAAATTATAGCTGACAATTTTATCAGATACAGCTATTGAAAATCTTGTATTTATAGTATTAAGCCAGTTTGTTTAAAATGCCAATTGATTTATATTTGCCGCAATATTGAAACCAGAAAACTAACAACAATGAAACGACTATTACTTATTATCTTTTTAGTGGGAACATTTGCTGCTTATTCTCAGGACACCATACAATTGGGAAATTGGACAATTATGGGTAAAATTAGCCTCAATGTTTCACAGGCTTACTTTTCAAACTGGTCTCAAGGTGGAACCAGTAACTTTACCGGAATTGGCAAATATAACATGATTGCCGACTACAAGAAGAACAAACACGGCTGGAACAATTACCTTGATCTTGCCCTGGGTTACAATATTTTTTTTGAAGATCTACCTCTGAAAACAGAAGACAAGATTGAATACATCACTGCCTACAGGTACCAGTTGCATAAACACTGGTATTTTACGGTCATGGGTAAATTCGCGTCTCAGTTTGCCAAAGGATACAATTATGAAGTGGACTCAACCATTTACGTCTCCAAGTTTATGGCGCCAGGCTATATTGATGTAGGTCCCGGTATTACCTATGAACCGGTTGACTGGTTTTTTGTGAACCTGTCACCGCTCACCCCGGCCTGGCTCATTGTAAATGACCAGCGGCTGGCTGACGAAGGTTCATTTGGTCTGGAGCCTGCTGAGTACGACACGGCAGGAAACGTTATCAATCATGCAAGAAGGGTGAAGACTATGTTTGGGGCCAAACTTGTAGCCGTCCTATCTTACGAGATCATTAAAAACATCAATGTCGGCACCAAACTTGAATTGTTCTCCGATTACCTGAACAACCCACAGAACATTGATGTCAACTGGCAGGTATTGATTGGACTGAAAGTGAATGACTGGTTGAATGTTGACTTCCAAACTACATTATGGTACGACGATGATATTATGATCACTGACAAAGACGGGAATACCGGACCACGTACACAGTTCAGGCAATTGCTTCTTTTAAGCGTAGGATATTCATTCTAGAAAGTTTTGAAAAAAATAGCTTTACTTTCGGACACCCATGGTTATATTCATCCACGGGTGTCCGGTTTTTTTAAAGATTGTGATGAGATCTGGCATGCCGGAGATATTGGCAATATCGAAACTGCTGACAAGTTAGCTTCGTTTAAACCGCTCCGGGCTGTTTATGGCAACATTGATGGGAATCCAATCCGAACTGTATTCAAGGAGGTAGAGGTTTTCAGGTGTGAAGACGTAAAAGTGTTGATGATCCATATTGGCGGCTATCCAGGAAAATACACTCCGCTGGCCAGGAAACTTATCGATGAACAATCACCAAATCTGTTTATTTCGGGACATTCACACATCCTTAAAGTTCTGAATGATCCCAGGAAAGGACTATTACACATTAATCCCGGTGCCGCAGGAAAAAGTGGACTTCATAAAAAAATAACCATGGTAAGGTTTGTAATTGAGGGGGAAAGGATTAAAGACCTGGAAGTGTTCGAAGCTAATCGATAAACTATTAACCTGGTATCTTCAAAGAAATTAACGCAGCCTGTCAGCAGACCTTATCAATTTTTCATCAGCCTGAATTCCTCTATATGCAAGTATTAGAAATACGAAAGCTATTAGAGGCATATACGATCCAATTTCATATTCAGCGTAAGCTACCCCTGAAGCTTTTTCCAGTAAGGGTGCAGCATAAAAGAAAAATACCCCAATCATTATTAATATGAGAACAATACTGCCCCTCACAAGTTTCATCTGCATTCTTCGATTTTTAAACATTAAAATAGCCACAAACGAAAGAAATACTGAAAGGGCGGAGGTCGAAAGAATCGGATAAATAAAATAGGATGGAATCTCCGGGCTACTGCCAGGAATTTCACTTTTAACACTATAAACATAATAAACCAGTTGATCGTTACTTCCACCTATAAAACTGGCCAAAGGGTAATAAAACATGGCTAATAGTGCAATCACCGCAAGTAGCATGTATACTGTTTGAATTCTTTGAATCATGGTTTTGATTTAAAACTAAGTGTTGCAAAAGTAATGATAAAGCTATTTAGTAGAAATGATGAGACTTTTTTTTACATGAAAGGAATAATTTAAACCGAAAAAAAAATCTTAAAAAACACAAAAAAACCACGGAAAGACACATCTACTTAAAAAAATAGTATATTTGCTGTCGCTAGGAAAACCTACGACAAATTTCCTCCTTATTAAAGATTATTACAAAAATTAATTTCGAATTTCCGCAAAATTTATTGACGGAGTTTTTTAAATTTCACATTTATGTACGATATAGTTGAGCTTAACAGTAAGCTGGTACCCGAATTAAGAGAAATCGCTAATGGGTTGAAGATCCAGAAACCTGAAAAGCTGCTAAAGAAAGATCTGATTTATAAAATTTTAGATCAACAAGCATTGAACCCTTCCTCACAAATGCTTGAAACCGAACAACAACAACCTCAGCGCAGAGGGAGAAAAAGAAAACCTGAGAATACTGACAGGCCTAAAGCAGGTAACAGAGATGTTACTGCAAAGCCAAAGCCAGAGAAAGCTCCTCAACAACAAAAAAGAAAAAGAGGCAGGCCAAGAAAAAGTGTTGATCCTTCCCCGATTGCAAGTTCTTTGGGCAGTAAAGCTGCAAAAAGTGATTTAACAGTCCTTGAAGAAGAAGTAATTACCACCAGGGGTTCGAGTGACCCTGTTAAAGACCGCGATGAAAAACCCGCGGAACAGGTAAAACAAGAGCAGAAACAAATTCCTGTTCAACGTACACAAAGAGATCAAAGAGACCAGCGAGATCAAAGAGGCCAAAGATATCAAAGGGATCAGCGAGATCAGAGAGACCAGCGAGACCAGAGGGACCAGAGGGGCCAAAAGGATCAGCCAGAGCAAAGAGATCAGCGAGATCAGAGAGACCAGCGAGATCAAAAGGATCAGCCTGAGCAAAGAGATCAGAGAGACCAAAGGGATCAGCCTGAGCAAAGAGATAAGAGGGATCAGAGAGACCAGCGAGATCAAAGGGACCAGAAAGATCAAAGGGACCAGAAAGATCAAAGAGAGCAAAGAGATTCTCGTGAACCAAGGAGAGAGATGCGTGACAGAGAACAGAAGGACTACCGTTCAACACAGAGACGCGATAATGGTGATCAGGACCAACAGCGGCAACGCAAGGAATTCCCTTTCGAGTTTGAAGGTATGGTAACAGCAGAGGGTGTGCTTGAAATCATGCCTGATGGTTATGGTTTCCTCAGGTCGTCAGATTATTATTACCTGAATTCACCTGATGATGTTTACGTATCGCAATCGCAGATAAAATTATTCGGCCTTAAGACCGGCGATACAATCAAAGGAAGTATTCGCCCACCCAAAGAAAGTGAAAAGTACTTTCCCTTGATTAAGGTTGAAAAAATCAATGGGAAACTCCCGGAAGATGTTCGTGACAGAATCCCTTTTGATTTCCTTACACCTCTATTCCCCGAGGAAAAGTTTAGGCTCACAGGGCATAAAGAAGACAGTATGTCGACAAGAATTATGGATATGTTCTGCCCTATCGGGAAAGGTCAGCGAGGACTGATTGTTTCACAGCCCAAGACCGGAAAAACTGTTCTTCTTAAAGAGATTGCCAATGCGATAGCAGCTAACCATCCTGAGGTTTACCTGATCATACTGCTTATTGATGAGCGCCCTGAAGAGGTAACCGATATGGAAAGAAGTGTAAATGCAGAGGTGGTTGCTTCTACTTTTGATGAGCCTGCTGAAAAACATGTGAAGATCGCCAACCTTGTTCTCGAAAAAGCCAAAAGAATGACAGAGTGCGGTCACGATGTGGTTATCCTTCTCGATTCGATTACCAGGCTTGCCAGGGCATACAACACGATGTCACCGGCATCCGGTAAAGTTTTATCCGGTGGTGTGGAAGCCAATGCACTTCAAAAACCAAAACGTTTCTTTGGCGCTGCACGCCAGATCGAAAACGGTGGTTCACTTACCATACTTGCAACCGCATTGATAGATACAGGTTCAAAAATGGATGAAGTGATCTTTGAAGAGTTTAAAGGCACCGGCAATATGGAACTTCAACTCGACAGGAGGTTATCCAACAAACGTATCTACCCTGCAATTGATATCGTTGCATCAAGTACGCGAAGAGAAGATCTATTGTTAGACAAAGAAACCATGCAACGAATCTGGGTACTGCGAAATCACCTGGCTGATATGAATACTGTTGAGGCCATGCAATTCCTTCTGGACAAAATAAGGTTTACACAAAGCAATCAGGAATTCCTGATCTCGATGAACGGATAGTTATTTCCCAAACATATTTAGAACCCATTCTTTCAATCAGGGATGGGTTTTTTATTGTTAATAGAGGTTCCTGCTATTCAAGACAAAAGTCAAGGTCTTCTTTAGGTGGCGACTGTACACGCACCGTACCGTGCATACCAAGAGTAATTACCGGATTTACAGGATCATTTGAC
>JAUXDH010000181.1 GCA_030618545.1 Chlorobiota bacterium | reverse complement strand
CTGAAAGATTCCATTGGGAGATAATGCAGGATCGAAATCGAATATTTGCACCCATTGGGCAGTATTGTTGCCTCTGATCCACACTTTATCTTCGCCTTGCTCTTCATCCATGTGGTCGGTCCAGGAAAATGCTAGTTCAAGATTATCCGCTGTAAAAGCTGACAGGTCGATAGTAAGAATAGCTGCATTTGTTGCGAAGTCGCCATCATTAGGGTATTTGTCAAGTGTTAATGCCCCTGATCCTTCAGACTTAAGAAAAGCATTTGTTCCCCATCTTACGCGTCCTTCATTTGGATTGTCAGTCTCAAATTCCCACATATAGTCACTTCCCGAATAAATAATTCCATTTACCTGAAAAGCGCCCGAAGATGTCTCCCAGTCTTCATTAAAAGGCAGCACATCACTGTTGATATCAGGTGTAGTAATGCTGTGAGGGCCCGTCCAACCGCTATACGTTCCGCCCCCGCAGTTTGACCTGACATACCAATCGTAAGAACTGTTTGGGTTAAGACCTGTCCAGGTATGGGGATTGGTTTCTACAATTGCCGGGATTATTCCCGTGGTGTCAAAATCCTGCTCCCCAAACCTGATCTCCCATGAAGTAGCGGCTCCGTTTTCTGTCCAGACAAGCTCGGCATAAGAAGGCGCCACAAAGTTGGTTGAAAGATCGGAAGGGTCATTGCAGACAACCACTGTTGATAAAGAGGTAATGGAAATGTCATCAATGGATATACCGTCACCCGGCGTAAAGCTGTTATCTTTTTGTCCGAATTTCACCTGGAAGGTAGCACTAACGACTTGCGGCGGGGATGCGCTTGCAAGGGTAGTGTCGATGTCAAGCCCGGTGACCTGCCGAAAGACTCCGTCAGGTGACGATACCGGGTCGAAATCAAATATTTCCACCCACTGGGCAGTGTTGTTGCCTCTGATCCACACTCTGTCATCTGATTGCTCTTCGTCTTTGTGATCGGTCCACCAGAATTCCAGTTCAAGGTCGTCCGCAGTAAACGCAGACAGGTCGATGGTCAGAATGGCAGCATTTGTTGCAAAGTCACCATCATTAGGATATTTGTCAAGCGTTAAGGCTCCTGTTCCTTCTGAAGAAAGAAATGCGTCTGTACCCCACCTCACTCTTCCTTCACCGGGATTGTCGGTTTCAAATTCCCATGAGTAATTGCTTCCGGAATAGATAAGTCCGTTTGCCGTGATGGATCCTGAAGATGATTCCCAATCTTCAGTAAAAGGAAGCACATCGCTGCCGATGTCAGGTGTAGTAAAGTTGTGTGGTCCTGTCCAGCCGCTATGCGTGCCTCCTCCGCAGTTTGCCCTGACATACCAATCGTAAGAACTGTTTGGATCCAGAACTGTCCATGAATAGGGATTGGTTCCAACATTTTCCGGAGTTATTCCTGTGGTGTCAAAACCAACATTACCCAACCTTATCTCCCATGAAGTAGCGGCTCCGTTTTCTGTCCAGGCAAGCTCGGCATAAGAAGGTGCCACAAAGTTGGTTGAAAGGCCAGAAGGGTTATTACAGACAACCACGGTTGATAAAGAGGTAATGGAAATGTCATCGATTGAAATGCCATCTCCCGGAGTAAAACTATTGTCTTTTTGTCCGAATTTCACCTGAAACGTAGCGCTAACAACTTGCGGTGGAGACGCGTTTGCGAGGTTATTGTCAATATCTAATCCCGATACCTGCTGAAAAACACCATCAGGAGATGATACCGGATCGAAATCAAATATTTCCACCCACAGATCGCTATTGTTGCCTCTGATCCAAACCTTATCATCTGATTGTTCTTCGTCTTTGTGATCGGCCCATGAGAATTCCAGCTCAAGGTCATCAGCAGTAAATGCTGAGAGGTCAATAGTCAAAATTGCAGCATTGGTTGCATAATCACCATCATTTGGAAATTTATCCAGCGTCAAAGCCCCATATCCTGAGGAATAAAGAAAAGCATTGGATCCCCACCTTACCCGTCCCTCATTTGGGTTATCGGTTTCAAACTCCCAGGAATAGTTGATCCCGGAATAAATCAGCCCGTTAGCAGACAAGGAGCCTGAAACGGACTCCCAATCTTCTGTAAAGGGAAGCGCATCAACTTCGACTACAGCATTAACAAACACATTGCTGTAAACAGTGTCAAAAGGATCATAAACGGCAACCTGCAAATTATAACTTCCTGCAGTGTCAAAGGAAGCTATGGTGGTGTTGCTTAGAGTGGTATCATTAGGGGAGAAAGCAACTCCCCCCGGACCTGAAACTTTTGTCCATAAAAAGTTGAGTGTATCCCTATCAGGATCGCTTGCATAAACACTCAGGTTTATAGTATTTGGAAGTGTCACTGTGTCGGGTTCAGCGGCAGCGGTAGTGTCAATTACAGGAGCAGTATTCACATAAGCGAATAACCTGAAAGCAATATCCTCTTCTGTATATGTTGGAGATGAAATAGTCACCGTATCACCCGAATGGACAATGATCTCCGATTTATCTATTATTATATCCCCACCGGCATCGCGAGCTTTGGTATTGATCCACTCTGCTTTGAATGTACCTGCTGGCAGGTCAAAGGTTAAATCCACCTGAGTGCCTCCTTCAACATACACTATGTATTCTTCGCCTTCATTAGCCAGGCACCTTATAACCACATCGGAGGGTTTGATTTCAGTAATGATACCGTCAATTTTAGGAAGGTCATTGTTAGGTGTCATGTAAATGAAATCCATATTATGGATAAATTCCTTCAATATTCCATATTGCTCGTGAAGTTCCGGGCTTCCACCATAACCTGCGGATGGATTGGTAGGCCGACCTCCTTCATAACCGTTTGTGGTATAGGAAAGGTCCAGGTTGTTGTATATTCCGCCACCACCAATAATGTAATTCCACCCCTGTTTTCGGTAGGTATGGTCTTCACCGCCCACATACCCGTTTTCATCTTGACCTACAGGACGGTTAAGTCCATAATTATAACCTACGGAACGATCAACATAACGGGCATATCTGGCGGCATAATGGAAGTTTAAGATATCTACTCCAGGATAAATGTCTCTGAAATCATTCATGTTAATAGGACTGATCGTGTCATCTACTACCCATGCTTTTTCATAAAAGTGATCAATATTCTGCGCCACGAGAAAATCATTGTCCAACTCATCGATTTTATCGAGAATTACCTTTATCATATTGGCTTGCCATTCAGTGGAAATGCCAACCTTTGATCCACAGTGTTCGCCATTCTGATTTATTACCGTTGCACCGGCATCAGCAAAATAGGGTTCGTTTACAGCTTCAAAGAAAACATTGTCAAAATCTTTCAACTCATCAATGTGTTTCTCCACCATTGCCTCCTGGTATTCAAGGAGACCGTCATTTTCAGAGGCGATTAAAGTAAGTGGATAAAGGTGACCGATGTTCGTGCTATCGGTATCATAAGGTCCATAGTCAGTGCCAAACTTACCAACGTTATTTATATTATTAATGTAGTTCATCGGACTGAATTTCCAGTATTTCTCTCCGCCATAACCGCAGTAAAAAGTGACCTCAACGATTATTCCCCTGATTCCTGCCCTGGATACAAAATCAACCAGGCGACTGAAATAAAGTGTGTCCCATGTATCAAGATCAAATTTGTTTCCCCCAGCCCAATAACCGGCTGAATCGCTTCTCGCCCATGGGGAAATTAATCCTTTTGTTAAGTCTGCATTTATCGTATCCGGATATAAGGGAGAGCCGATGGGCATAAAAACCTGACCTCCGTTCAACCTGGGTAATTCGGCAGCCATCCCGTTGATATACACTCCACAAAATATGCGTGTGTAGTTTAATCCATTGTCTTCCAATTCATCAAGATAAGGAATGTAGTCAAAATCAAGATTTTGAATTGACGAATATTGTTCTGCTGAGGTGATCAGAATAGTTGGTTCGCCCCTGAATTCGAAATAATGTGAATTGGTGGGATGAAGTTTGATAGGTATCGTATCTCCATATGCAGGCACTATAATAAATAGGGCAATTAAAAAAATGAAACAGGTGATCGGATGACGTGAAAATATGGAAGAACCTGCGGCAAAAGACTTCTTCGTTTTGTATTCAACTGAATCTAGTTTTACAAATTGATAGGCTTGATGCTGATTTTTAGCTTTCATCGATATTCTGTTTATGTGACTTTTATGCTACATGCCTGGTATATTATGATCCAGGTTATGGTAATCTTCTTTGTTATACAATTATTCTGGCAGTTTGACTTAAATTCTTTTGAGCCTACAAGTTACAATTTAAATCAAAAGAATTCAAGAGAAAAAACAATAACATTGGTTGACTGGCAGCAAATAGAATATTTCTCTAAACATATGGTGATTTCCTGATATTTTAACATAAAAAAAGCGATGGTGTGTTGTCACCATCGCTTTTTGAATATAGGCTAGTGTCTCTTAATTAAGCCGTACAATTTCACGAAATTCTACCTGATCCTTTGATACGATCCTGATAATGAACAAACCGTTTCCTGTATCGGCTCCTGCACTGTTTTTGCCATCCCAGAGCATATGATAAAAACCAGATTCCAAATTTCCATTGTTCAGTGTTCTGATCAGTCGGCCGTTCATATTGAAAATCGAAATATTCACATGGCTGTTTTCTTCAAGTTTGAAAGTGATATTAGCAGATCCATTGGTTGGATTCGGAAATACATTCAGGTTAACGCTGATGGCACCTTTCTTCATATCATTGTCAGTTGAGAAATCAAGCTCTGGTGACTGATTGAAATCATTTGTCACCAGTGTATTTATTTCAACCTGCGTTAGTGCGAGCGGGAATAATTTTAAATCATCGAGGCTGGCATCTAAGAATGTGCTTGGATTGTTTTGCCAGACTGCGACCGTAAATGCATCATCACTAATGATATTCTTTCCATCAAATTGCGAGATGTCTCCTGACCCGATGGCTGAACCATCGAAGTAGAAAGTGTAATCCCCATCCCGGTCAAGTGTGACAGCAATATGGTGCCATGAATTGTCCGTGATCGACACGGCACTTGAAATGAAAGATATCCTGGTGCTCCCATCTGAAATGAACAGTCTGAGTTTGTCATTATTAACAATAAACCAATAACCTTCATCTGTGTCAGCACCGCCACCTTTTCCTACGATTGTCGGATAATTATTCTGCCCGGAAGTCATCTTGATCCATGTAGAAATGCTGAAATCCCCTGTACCAATTTCCAAAGTCATGTCGCTTCCGCAATCCAATTTATCATCTACACCATCGAAATCAAGTGCCATACCGCTTACACCCGTTATCCATGTTGGGTTATTCAGCAGTGTGCCATCATTTCCGTTACCTGTAATGTCGGCTGTAGTGTTGCCATTTCCTTCATCGAGGCTCCAATGAGCATTTGCATTTGGGTCCGGGTCAGGATCTGGATCCGGGTCAGGATTGATTCCCTGTGCCAGTGAATCTACCTGTGCAGCGGAAAGAGCATCAGCATACAGCCTGATGTCATCGATGCTGCCATTCAGGAAAGTAGTTGAGGTATTTTGCCA
>JAUXDH010000052.1 GCA_030618545.1 Chlorobiota bacterium | reverse complement strand
CTCAACTGAAGGTGCAACTGAAGACAAGTAAATCTATTATACTTACCTAAAAACTATTGTCATGAAAAAGATTGTCATGATGGCAGTGATGATTGCTGCTATTGTTCCGTTTTCAATTGGACAGGTCAAGATCGACAAATACACCTTTGGTGAATTACGGGCACGAAATATCGGTCCTGCTGTCATGAGCGGCAGGATATCCGCTATCGACGCAGTGCATTCCGATTCAAGGATCATGTATGTTGGGTCTGCCGGGGGTGGTATCTGGAAGACCACCAATGGAGGAACCAAATTCAAAGCGGTGTTTGAAGAAGAGATTCAGTCGATCGGCGCCATAACCATCGACCAGATACACCCGGATACAGTCTGGACCGGAACCGGTGAGCCATGGACCCGCAACAGTGTATCCATCGGTGATGGTGTTTACGTAACCTACGATGGCGGCAAAGAATGGAAGAAAAAGGGATTGGAGAACACTGAACGAATTGCCCGGATCGTGATCCACCCTGAAGATCCCAATACCGTATTTGTGGCGGCGCTTGGTCCCCTCTGGGCAGAAAGTCCCGATCGCGGACTTTACAAAACCACTGACGGGGGTGATACATGGGAGAAAATACTTTACGTTGATGAAAACACAGGCTGCAGCGGTTTAGCCGTTGATCCCGAAAACCCTGACCTGATTTATGCAGGCATGTGGGATTTCAGGCGAAAAGGATGGTTTTTCCGTTCGGGCGGTCCCGGAAGCAGCTTTCATAAATCCACGGATGGTGGGAAAACATGGACATCCCTTGAAGAAGAATTTACAGGAAAACCCTGGGGAAGGATTTACGTAGACTTCAGCCCTGCTGACCCCAACAAAGTGTATGTCCTGATTGAAGCCGAAGAGACCTCTCTCTATCGTTCCGATGACAAAGGTGAGAAGTGGGAGCTGGTAAACAATTCCAATGATGTGAATGAACGTCCGTTCTATTTTTGCATGTTTGTACCCGATCCTGTTGACAGCAGCCGGATATACAAACCCGGCTTTCGCCTTCAGATGAGCGAAGACGGTGGAAATAAATTCATGTCACCCGGGGTAGCGGGAGGTAATTTCCACAGCGATGTACATGATATGTGGATCGATCCACAAAACAATAATTTCATCTACCTGGCCACTGATGGAGGCATCTACATTTCATACGACCAGGCCAAGTCGTGGTCTTTCTGCCGCAACCTGCCGCTCTCACAATTCTACCATGTGAATGTGGATAATGAAAAACCGTACAACGTTTTCGGTGGACTTCAGGACAACGGATCATGGATAGCGCCATCTAAAGCTGCAGGCGGAATTACAAATGCCAGTTGGAGAAATGTAGGGTTCGGGGATGGATTCAACGTTGTGCGAGATCCAAAAGACAACAACCTGCTTTACTGGCAATGGCAGGGAGGAAACCTGCGCAGGATGTTTATCGACACACGTGAAAACAAAGACATCAAACCCTATTCTCTTGACGGAACAACGTTACGGTACAACTGGAACACTCCGCTGGTTATCGGCGCCACCAGCAGTGACCTCTACACGGCCAGCCAGTATTTATACCGTTCATCCGACCAGGGTGATAACTGGGAGGTCCTTTCTGCTGACCTGACAACAAATGATCCTGCCAAATTAAACCAGGAACAAACCGGTGGACTGACTATCGACAATTCCACCGCAGAAAACCACTGTACAATCTATACCATCGGCGAATCACCCCTTGATGACAACATCATCTGGGTGGGGACGGATGATGGTAATTTGCAGGTCACCAAAGACCGTGGAAAATCCTGGACGAATGTGGCTGCCAATGTACCTGATCTGCCTGCTGCAACATGGGTTTCTTTTGCTGAGCCATCTCCGTTTGACAAAGCAACAGCGTTTGTCACTTTCGATGGGCACACCATTGGGGATATGAGCACCTATATTTACAAAACAACGGATTACGGTCAAACGTGGACAAGTCTGGTTACAGACGGAATTGAGGGATATTGCAATGTGGTAAAGCAGGATCTGAAAAATCCTGATCTGATCTTCCTGGGAACCGAACTCGGTTTGTATGTGACCATAGATGGAGGACAACAATGGACACGATTTACAGGCAACCTGCCGAAAGTATCAGTCAGGGATATGGTATTTCAGACACGTGAGAATGACCTCGTCCTTGCTACCCATGGAAGGGGAATTTACATCATCGATGATATTACTCCTTTGCAGCAGTTAACTACTGAAAGACTGAACGAAAACCTGGTTTTCCTGGATTCACGTCCCTACAAGCTGGGGCATCTTGGGGGTGTACAGGCTTTTAACGGGGATGATGATTTCAGGGGAGATAACCCATCAACAGTTGTTAACATTACCTATTACATGAAGAAACGGCACATTTTCGGCGATATGTTCCTTGAGGTGTTTAATGAAGATGGTGAAAAAATCAAAACATTACCTGCCGGCAAACGAAAGGGTATCAACAGGGTTAAATGGCGGATGGTTATGGAAAAACCGAAGGTGCCCTCATCAGTTCAGTTACTTGGCTGGGCGATGCAGGGACCGTCTTATCCGCCGGGGGATTACCTTGTAAAAATTATTAAGAATAAAGACACTATCCAGGGAACAGTAAAAGTAGCGTATGACGAAAACCCGCACCATTCGATTGCGGACCGTGATGAACGCCACAAGTACATCATGCAGGCCTATTACATGCTTGAAGATCTGGCCTACCTGGATAACCAGATCATTGAGATAAGGAATCAGTCTGCATCTAAAGCCGACTCAGTAAAAGGAGGTCTTTCCAAAAAACTTACTGAACTTTCCGCTGAAATGGCTGATCTCAGAACACAGATCCTTGCTACAAAAGAGGGAAGGATTACAGGCGAGAAACGTCTGCGTGAGCGGATCGGGGATATCTATGGTGGGATCATCAGTTACCAGGGCAAACCGACCACTGCCCAGATAAATGGCCTGGAAGAATTGAGCGGGCAGATGAAAGGTTTTGAAGAGCAGGTAAATGTAGTGATCGATGAAACTTTGCCCGGGTTAAATACAAAACTGGTAAAGGCGGACATCCCTGCCTTTAAATTAACAGAAAAAGAAACTTTTCTTGAAAAAGATTAAGGATTAGCGCAACAAGATAATGACGAACTTTGTCGTATTAATATGGAAACCCGAAGGGGTTCATTAATTAGTTACAATTAGAAATGAGGTTGAATCAAATGGAAAGATCTTATTAAAGACTTCACGCAAAGCCGCAAAGGCGCAAAGACAGTTAGCAAATCCTGAATCCTCTGCGTCTCTGCGTCTTTGCGTGAAAAAAAAGATTTTACCACAATCTCATGATAGTTTTGCAAATTGTTAATCCACCCCATTCTCAAACCAGATAAAATGAAACAATCATTTACATTTCGCATCCTCCCGGTTTTGGTCATCATCCTTGCCGGTTCGGTTTTACTGCTTCAAAATCAAAAAACCGATAGAGAAAAATACGAAGATTTCATCCTTGAAAGTTATGCTCCCTTTGAAGAGTATGCTATTCCTGACAATGAAGACGGCAAATCACCGGATCAGCCCGACATGGCTGCCTACCAGGAATACCTGATGACGGTTGATCCCGAATTGGGTTATGTTCCGAAGAGGAGACTCTGGGAAGCATATGCTTACACCAAATCTTTAGCGACAGATCAAAAATCCGCCGGGGATTACGAGCCACCCATTGAGTGGGAAGGTACAGGGGCAAACATGGGTGGCCGCACACGAGCTATCATGTTCGACCCGAATGATCCGAACAATAAAAAAGTATGGGCGGGGGGCGTAACCGGAGGTCTCTGGTATGTTGATGACATCTCCGATCTTGAAAAAGAATGGATTCCTATCGGTGATTTCTGGAGTAACATCGCAATAAGTTGCATCACTTACGATCCAAATAAAACCGAAACATTTTATGTGGGAACCGGTGAAGCCCAGACAGCCAGAATAATTTACCGTGAATCATCAGGTGTCGGTGCCGGTATTTTCAAAACAACAGACGGAGGAGAGACATGGGAGCAAATGAGTTCAACCAGCGATTTTGAATACATTACCGACATTGCCGTGAAGGATGAAGATGGAAAAAGTGTTATCTACGCTGCAGTAGCTTCGGGCACTTACAAGGGTGTGGATCATGAAAGTCAGCCAAGCGACGGCCTTTTCAGATCGGATGATGGCACTTCCTGGGAACAAGTGCTACCGCTTATTCCCGGTTTCTCAAATGAACCGTTCACCCCTGCCGATATTGAAATAGCTGCAAACGGCAGAATCTATGTAGGCACCATGGAAAACCTGAATGGCATTGGTGGCGCTACCGTTCTTTACTCCGACACCGGTGTGGAAGATAGCTGGACCATTTATGATTATTACAACAACAAGATTGGCAATGAAAATTATTTCAACATTCCGGCAAGAACCATTGTTGCCACTGCACCATCAGATCCCAACAGGGTTTATGCCCAGTTTGCTGCGGGTTACGTAAATGGATTCACATATTACCGGGGACGTTATATGGCTAAATCACTGGATGGCGGGGAAACATGGGATAAAATGAATATTCCTGACTCTGACTGGTCAACATTGGCATGGCATGCATTTATGCTGAAGGTAGACCCTAACAATGAGAATGTTATTTATACAGGTGGCTTAGACATTTGGAAGTCGCAAAGCTCAGGTCAGAACTGGAACCATATTTCAGATTGGAGCCTGATGTACTGGGGTGGTGGTGATGAATATGCGCATGCAGATCAACACGAAGTACAGTTTCAGCCTGGTACGCCAACCAGGGCGCTTTATACCACGGATGGCGGTGTATTCCTTACCAATACCGCTAACCAGACTCAGCCGGATTTTATCGAAAGAAATCAAGGCTACAATACCCTTCAATTTTATTCCTGTGCCATCAGCCCAACACCTGGCGCCAAAAAATACATCGGTGGTTTGCAGGATAATGGCACACTCTATTACAACAACTCACCGCTCGATATCAATGATATGATTGATGGAGGAGATGGGGCCTATTGTTTCTGGGATAATAATGAAGCAACTACATTTATCACCTCTGTTTATTACAACAAGTATTCTTACTGGTACAACAATATTAATGTTAATTATCTGAATGGTGAATCAGGTACTTTTATCAGTCCGGCAGATTATGATTATAAAGAGAATATCCTCTATTCCAATGGTGTCACATTTGGCGGTAATTATACAAACACTATTTACAGGGTGAAGGGTGTCCCATTCAATTTGAATGACCAGTTAATAAATTTAGGTACTAGTTCGAATGTACCCTTTTCACATATCAAATATTCCCGTTTTTCACCATTGGAAACTTCAACCATTTTTGTAGGTACTCAATCTGGAAAACTGTATAAGGTTGCCAACGCGGAGCAATTTAATCCAATGAGTGAAGAAATTGGCAGCCCTAATTTCCCAACCGCCAATATTTCGTGTGTGGCCCTTGGCAACAATGAAGATGTTATTTTGGTGACGTTCTCAAACTATGGCGTATCATCTGTATGGTTTACCAAAGACGGTGGTGAAACCTGGATAGAAAAAGAAACCAACCTGCCTGATATGCCTGTGCGATGGGCCATTTTCCATCCAAACAACAATGGACAGGCAATGCTGGCAACAGAAACGGGTATCTGGGCTACCAATACACTCTATAAAGATGAAACTGTTTGGGCGCCGGCCTGCGAAGGGATGGCCAATGTAAGGGTAGACATGCTCAGGATCAGGCATGCGGATGATGTTGTGCTGGCTGCAAGCCATGGTCGTGGTTTATTTACCACAGAATACGAACTGGATGTTTTTGTAGGCGAGGAAGAAATCAAATTGCTTTCAACAGATATTAACATATACCCTAACCCTTCCAGTGATTTGCTGATGGTTTCGGCTGTTTTTGAAAATGCCCAATCCGTTATTATCAGTATTTCAGACCTTTCAGGTAAAAAGGTATTTGAAAAAGAAACAACAGCATTCGGTCAGCTAAATGAACGGATTGATATCACAGGGCTGAGAAAGGGATTTTACCTGCTTAACCTCAAATGCAACGGATTAACGGAGAGCAAAAAATTTATGGTTCAATAAACGAATCAACTAGTTAATACAAATTCGGAGTTACCTGAGAATTTGATTCCAGCCTGGCCTTTTTTCATTTTCGGTTTGTTATCTTTGCGCAAAATATCAAAAATGGAAAAGTGGATCGCTTTTGAAAAAGGAAAAATAAACTATACAGTACAGGGTGATGGGCCGGCGGTGGTATTACTGCATGGCTTCCTTGAAGATTTGACCATCTGGCAGTCATTCGCCGAAAAGTTGGCTGCCAAATTCAAAGTAATTGCAATAGACCTGCCGGGATTTGGGAAAACCAGCACCTTCGATAAAATCCATTCGATGCCTTACATGGCCAACACAGTTTATAGTGTATTGGCGGATGAAGGTGTGGATAAATGCATTATGGTTGGTCATTCCATGGGAGGTTATGTCACACTTTCTTTTGCAATGAATTATCCTGATAAGTTGAGTGGCCTTGTTTTGTTTCATTCACAGGCCGCGGCGGACACTGAGGAAGGGAAGATCAACAGGGAAAGAACCATCGAAATAGTGAAGGGCGATCATTATTCATTCATACATTCCTTCATTCCTTCATTGTTTGCAGAGGAGAATGTTGAAAAATATGCTGAGGAAATCGAGGCCTTGAGAAAGATTTCTGAAAAGAACAGTATCGAGGGAATAGTTGCTGCTTTGGCCGGAATGCGCGACAGACCCGATTACCTTGAAATGCTTGCGGCAATTGACATTCCGGTATTCTTCATTATCGGTAAAAAGGACTCGCGGATCGACATAAATATAATTCTTGATCAATTAACAATACCGCAAAATTGTGAGGCATTGATACTGGATGGTATAGGGCACATGGGTTTTATTGAAGCCAAAGACATCACCTACCTGGCCATCGAGCACTTTGTAGAAAGAAATGCCTAATAACGAATAATATCATGGGGGAGAAAGAGCACAGAGGGAAGAATAAGTCAAATAATAAAGTGAACCAAGCTGATGTAAAAAAGAAACGGGTTATTGGTCTTATTGGCTTCTTTTTTATTCTTGCTATCGCAGTTGTTCTGTTTAATCAAAATCGTACGGGCGACTTATTTGGATTTGGCAAGAAGGAGATTCCCGCGAAACAACAGGCAAAAGAATACGACGATTATGCCGGTGAACTGCTTGAACCTATTAAAGTTGAAATGGCCAAGCCTGTCAGTGTGTATAAGTTCATGCTCAACTCTATTGAACAGGTAGAAACATTGCTATGGAAAGGACTTGATCTGGATACCACATTGGCTACCGCCTGGGAGAAACTTGGTTACATCAATGCTCAGTTTCATGGCAGGCAGGCTTTGCTGAGGTACGAAAGCTTTAAGAATCAGGGCATGGAGGAGAAAATGCTTGAAGAAGAAAAAAACGCCATTGTTTATTTCGCCCAGGCAGATGTGTATTACGATCAGGCAATTGAATCGGGCCATGCCCATCCTGACAGAATATATTACCAGAAAGCGGAAGCATCTTTTATCCAATATAATTATGAAGTCGCTGCAATTAACCTTTTAAAAGCGGTGGAATTAAATCCTGAAGAAAGAATGTATAAGGCCAGGCTGATTGACGCCTATCTTTATGCCGGGAAGTTCAACAGGGCCCTTACCCGGATAGAAGTATACCGCAGAGAATACCCTGAAAGCGAACTTCCTTACCGGAATCTTGGCAGCTATTATTTGTTCCAGGGTGATACATCCGCAGGTATCCGATATTACATGGAGGCAGTTGAAAAAGGCACTAAACCGGAAGTTGGGAAATTACTCTACAAATACTTTAGTGAACTGGGAGATAAAGAAAACGCTGACTACTACCTTCAAAAAGCTCACGAAGCAGAGGTTAGTTTTGATCCGGAAAAGTATTAGTTGATTGGTCTTTAGTCATTGGTCATTAGTTATTGGTCATTGGTCATTCGTGATTATCATTTAGAAACGGACTGGGTTATGATTATTAATCTCAAACTCTAAACTCCAAATCCTAAACTCTAAACTTTGATGTCTTGTCCTCAATCAATCGAGCTATCCTTCCAATTAAAGCTTCTCAGCGATCCTGTCAAGGACCTGTCCGATCAGGTTTTTCATACTGGATTTGTAATCGGGACTGAAATCACCTGTGACCCTGTTGGCAATGATGTCGCAAACTGTCATGGCATGGTGTCCCAGCATTGCTGATAAAGCATAGAGCGCGGAGGTCTCCATTTCAAAGTTAGTCACACGAAAACCATTGTATTTGTATTTTGAAGCCCTTTCCACAAGACTGTTGTCTGAAACCTGCAGTCGCAATTCCCTACCCTGGGGGGCATAAAATCCGGGGGCTGTCAGGGTAATTCCCCTGCGCCATTCACCTGCAAGTTTTTCAATCAGGAATGATGAGGCCCGCACGGCATAAGGTTTTGGCAGATAGTTATCATAATCCATCTGGTTGATAAAACTGGAGGTCATTTCTCTTTCCATCACAAAAGGTCCCTGTTCATAAAAATAAAGCAAGCCATCCATTCCCAGGCCGTACTCGGAAACCAGATATGATTGAAAGACGGGTATTTCTGCCTGCAACGCCCCGGATGTTCCTACCCTTATCAGGTTAAGTTTCGTCTTTTCTTCTTTCAGGTTCCTTGTCTTAAAATCGATATTAAATAAAGCGTCCAGTTCATTCACCACTATCTCGATGTTATCTGTTCCCATGCCGCTTGACATTACTGACATTCTCTTCCCTCTGTAAATACCGGTATATGTTTGCATTTCCCGATTCATTCCCTGGTATTCTATTGAATCAAAAAATCCTGAAATGATCGTTGCCCTGGCAGGATCCCCAACCAGAATAATTGTTTCCGCGACATCCCCAGGAGCCAGGTTCAGGTGATAGATTCTTCCTTCATTGTTCAGTACTACATCTGGAGCTTTCATAAAAAGGATATTTTTGTAGAGACTGTAAAAATATAACTTAACACAGAACATATGAGTAATTCAAATCAAAGTGTATTGATAGCTGTTGATCTTGACGATAAAACGCTCTGGAGACTTTCCCGCTCTTACGACAACCTCACTCATTTAGCCGATAAGGTAATCATCCTTTATGTATTCGAAAACCTGAATCGAATTTCTTCGGAAGAAGAGCGGAACAAGATTGTTTTCGATAAAGATAACCAGCTCAGTGCCTTTGCTCAGGATATCCGTGAGAAAACAGGCCTCGACATCAGACCTGTAATGCAAAAGGGCAGAGCTGCAGAAGAAATCCTGAAGGCAGCAGAGAGTTACAATGTGGACATGATTGCCATGAGTACCCACACTCAGCCGGAGGATGACCATACAGAAAAACACCAAATCGGGGGCATAACAAACAAGGTTGTTCGTGAATCAAAGGTTCCTGTCTTTACATTTAACAGCAATGTCAAGCTGAAAAAAATCAATAAAATACTTTTGCCTCTGGATCTTACAGTTGAGACCAAACAAAAGGTGACCAACGCCATTGATTTAGCTCAACGTTTTGAAGCAAGCATTCATGTTGTTTCTGTCTATTGGTCAAAGCACCTCGAAGATATCAGGATGATGCTTAAACAGCAACTTGAACAGGTAAAAAGCTTCATTGAAGAGGATGGCATTGAATGTTCTGCCGAATTGATCGAGTCTGAAGCGGGCGAAAAGGATTTGCCGTCTACAATTCTGAAGTTTGCTGATTCTATCGAGGCTGACCTGATCATGATAATGACACAGCAGGAAACCAGGTTGGTTGAGTTTTTTATGGGATCGGCGGCTCAAACCATCATACGCTTATCAAGAGTTCCTGTGTTGTCCATCATACCAAAAGAACCAGGTTATTAACTTTCAAGAATTTTATAGAGATGAAGGTTGAGATCATCAGCATCGGGGATGAGTTGTTGATTGGGCAGGTGGTGAATACCAATGCCTCGTGGATGGCAGAGGAACTAAATAAAGCCGGCCTGGCTGTCGTGCATATTGAAGCCATCAGTGATGACAGTGAATCGATCAAGAATGCCCTTGATCATGCATATTTACGTGCAGATATCATTCTGATGACAGGTGGCCTGGGGCCAACAAAAGATGATATTACCAAAAGTGTACTTGCCGAATATTTCAATTCAAAGCTGGTCTTTCATGAGCCCTCTTTCAGGCAGGTGGAACAATTGTTCAAAGTCCGAAACTACAAGGTAACCGATGTAAACAGACGGCAGGCAGAGATTCCTGATAAATGCATTCCTCTGCATAACAAAAATGGTACTGCCCCGGGCATGTGGTTTGAGGAGAAAGGAAAGGTTTACGTTTCCATGCCTGGTGTACCCTTCGAGATGCATGCCCTGATGACTTACCAAATCATCCCCAGGCTGATGAATCAGTTTCACCTGGGGCACATTTTCCACAAGACAATTATGACCTTTGGTATGGGAGAATCCCGGCTGGCCGGGATGATTGAAGATGTAGAAGATAATCTTCCCACACACATAAAACTGGCTTACCTGCCACAACCCGGAATCGTTCGGCTGCGTTTAACCGGTTCAGGGTCAGATAAAAAGATTTTAGAAACTGAGGTTTGCCATTTTGTTGATTTGATCCGACAAAAAGTTCCAGCCCTCATTTTTGGGTATGATGACATCAGTATGGAAGAGGTTGTTGGCAGGCAATTAAATGAAAAACTCAAGACAGTGGCAACGGCTGAAAGCTGTACAGGGGGCTACATGGCTCATCTTATCACCGGCATTTCAGGAAGCTCTGATTATTTCAAAGGATCGATTATCGCCTATGCAAATGAAGTGAAAGTCAGACATCTGGGCGTACTGCAGGATGACCTGGATAAACATGGAGCTGTAAGCCGGGAAGTGGTCGAACAAATGGCCAGAGGTGTTACTCAGCAATTGGGAACCGATTACGGACTTGCCACCTCAGGAATCGCCGGGCCGGATGGTGGAACGGAAGAAAAGCCTGTGGGAACTGTTTGGATAGCACTGGCAACACCCAACAAGGTTATTTCCAGATTGCTTCACCTGGGCGAACATCGTGGCAGGAACATCAGGATATCGGCGCTTGCCGCATTAAATATGCTGCGCTTAGAATTAAATCCGGTCTAGAAATAAGAGGATACACCAACCAGAAATACTAAATCCCCGCACTCTGGGTCTGGATCATCCGGTCTATTTTTTTAAATAATCCCTGCAATACTTTTCCAGGACCTACTTCTGTGATGTTGTTTGCACCATCAGCGATCATATTTTGCATGATCCTTGTCCATCTAACAGGTGAAGTAAGCTGAGAAATCAGGTTGGTTTTGATGATCTCCGGATCGGTGACAGACTGTCCGGTGACATTCTGGTAAATAGGGCATGTGCCTTTGTTAAACTTTGTACTGTTTATCGCTTTGGCCAATTCAACGCGGGCAGGTTCCATCAATGGCGAATGAAATGCACCACCAACTTTAAGTACCAGGGCACGTTTTGCTCCGGCTTCATTCATTTTAGCCACAGCCTCTTCGATCCCTTTAACGGATCCCGAAATAACAAGCTGTCCCGGGCTGTTATAATTAGCAGGAACAACCACCTCATTTATGGATGAGCAAATGTCTTCCACCACATCATCATCAAGTCCGATAATGGCAGCCATTGTTGAAGGTTCCAGTTCACAGGCTTTCTGCATGGCTGAAGCGCGTTTTGAAACGAGTTTCAGGCCATCTTCAAAAGAAAGGGTTTTGTTGGCAACCAGGGCCGAAAACTCTCCAAGCGAATGACCTGCAACCATATCAGGTTTAAAATCCCTGCCCAGCACAGTGGCAAGAATTACCGAATGAAGAAATATGGCCGGTTGGGTAACATTGGTCTGTCTCAGGTCCTCATCTGTCCCTTCAAACATCACATCTGTAATCTTGAACTTCAGGATGCCGTTGGCTTTATTAAACATATCCTTTGCCTTAGGCGAAGTATCGAAGAGGTCTTTTCCCATGCCGACATACTGGGCTCCCTGTCCGGGGAAAACGTAGGCGTTCATATTTTCTTTAGTGTTTTCTGGTTAATCGCTGTTAACGGCGGTTGCCGAAAAAGCGAAGTAAAAATAAAAATAAATTGATGAAATCAAGATACAGGGTGAGTGCACCCATGATCGTAAGCTTTCTGGAAGTTTCACTTTCTTCGGTAACACCGGCTCCGATCCTTTTCAACTTCTGCACATCATAGGCAGTAAGTCCGGTGAATACAAGAACACCAATAAAACTAATGATGTAGTCCATCATCTCGCTTCGCATAAACATGTTTACCACGCTGGCGATGATGATTCCTATCAGTCCCATGAACATGATGCTGCCAAACTTTGAAAGGTCTGTTTTTGTGGTATAACCAACGACAGCCATTACTCCAAACATGGCTGAGGTAATAATAAATGTCTGGAAAATGGAAGGAACGGAATAGATGAGGAAAATAAAACTCAGGCTGGCTCCCATCAGCACAGAATACAGCACAAAGACCATGACCATTGTTGAAGCGGACATTCTCTGGAATCCAGCCGACATGAGTAACACAAGTCCAAGAGGCGCAAGTAATACCACCCATCCAATCAAGGTCATTCCATTTGCATCGAAAAGCATATTTGTTAAGCTTGGCGTAGTGGCAACTACATAGGCCGTGGCTGCTGTTAATCCCAATGCAAGAAACATCCACATGAACACTCCCGAAAGAAAGGTCTTTGCAACAGCCTGCGTACCTAATTGCTGTTCAACCTGTCCATATTGATTTCTAATATTTGCCATTTTATCTTTGCTAATTTAAATTGTGTTTTATCTGTTAAGAGAGTTTCGCAGTAACCAGGCTTATAAATTCAGATCTTGTTTCCGCTCGTTCAAAGGCACCTGTAAAGTCAGATGTGGTAGTGACAGAGTTCTGTTTCTGAATGCCACGCATGGCCATACAAAGGTGCTTTGCTTCAATCACAACTGCTACTCCTAATGGATTCAGGGTATTTTGAATTGCTTCCTTAATCTGGGTTGTCAGCCTTTCCTGAACCTGCAAACGGCGTGAATAGGCTTCCACAACCCTTGCAATCTTACTAAGGCCGGTAATGTATCCGTTGGGAATGTATGCTACATGCGCTTTACCAATAAATGGTATCAGGTGATGTTCACACAAAGAAAATATTTCGATGTCCTTTACTATCACCATTTCCCTGTAATCTTCCTTAAACTTTGCTGATAGCAGGATTTGTTCCGGATCATGATCATACCCCTGGGTTAAAAACTGAATAGCCTTGGCAACCCTGTGAGGAGTTCTTTGTAAACCTTCACGGCTTGAATCCTCTCCCAGAAGCTTCAGGATTTCTGTGTAATGATATTCCAGTTTTTCCAGGTTTTCCGGAGCGAATTTCTCGATCTTTTCGTAACCCAGCAAGTCTTTTTGTTTATCCATATTCTGCGATAGTCTATTTTGAAGTCAAATTTAATGCCAATCAATCTTTTTGTAGAATTGACATCGTGACGCTTCAGGTTCCAAAGTATTCTACAAAGTTATTTTCTGATTCTGTCACTTTAACGCAATGAAGTTCAGCCCCCAAACTTTTGACAGACTGCTCAAGTTCCTCCCAGACGCCTACTGCCAGATTTTCCGTTGATGCCAGCTTCCCCCGCATAAATTCAACTTCCAGGTTAATATTTTTATGGTCAAGTTGTACAATCACTTTTTCACGAATGACTTTGCTCAGCTGTTTGAGGTTAACAAGAAAACCGGTCTCTTTGTTTATCTCTCCTTTGACAGTTACAAACAGCTCATAATTATGCCCATGCCATTTGGGGTTTGAGCATTTGCCAAAAACTTCCAGGTTTTGTTCATCGGAAAAGTCTTCCCGGTAAAGTCTGTGGGCAGCATTAAAACGTTCTCTTCTGGTGATATAAATCATTCAAAAAAATTAGACGGCAAAAGTACAGATAAATCGGGGAATTGATGGTTACTTCAATTTATAATCAATGCAGAAGTGAGCAATTGTCAAATTCCGGTTTGAGGATGCTTTGATAACAAAATGAGTCATTGTAACTGCCTGAAATATTAGTTGGTCAAATATACTTTCTATCAGATATCTGATTTATTACCCAGTAGGAACTCGAACTCTATTTCATGCCTGATTGGGATGTCATTATAACCTGATTCAGGAATTTCCGGTTTGAGCATTCTTGATTGCAAAATTGCATCCTTGCGAAATTCAATCCATTCAAATGCCCGCTTCTGGTAAAATCGGATTGCATTCAGATTATCGTTTGTCGTTGTCAACCATACTCTTTTGCATCCAATTGACAGACTTTTTTCAATTACTTTATTTAATAATTGTGTACCTAAACCCAGATTGTTAACCTTACTGTCAAGTGTGATGACTTCACACTCTTCACCACAAACATTGTAAGTAATCATTCCGATTATTTCATCTTCTTTCCTGCATATGAATCCGGATAACTCAACCGTATCATATTTTTTCCCTTTCGAAACTATCATTTGAGACCCCCAGTTTTCTGAAACAAAAGAGGCTATCTGAAGCTTATCATCAGGATGAATTTCAACGATTATAAATTCCATTTTGCTCGTTATGGTTCCATTAAAGGTTAAATAGCGAAATGTAAAGAAGGAGTTTTTCCTATCTGTCGTGTATGATGAAAGGGATTATTCATCTGAAAACTCTCTCAACAATCTTCTGTAGGTCATGAATACCTGCGCCCTTGAAACAAACCCCAGGTATTTTCCATCTTTAATTACCGGCAGGTTGTAATCTTCAGAATCCTGGAATTTTTGAGCTACTGATTCCATCGATTCGTCGGGATCAACCATTACCTGGGGCGTGTACATCAATTCTTTAACGAAAGTCTTGTCCCAAAGTTCAGTATTGAAAATAATGTTGCGGATATCATTGATAAAAATGAGGCCGTAAAAGTTGTTATCATCATCCACAATCGGGAATATATTTCTTTTTGATTTGGCTACTTCTTTTGTAAAATCCCTCATCGTTCCATTCACATTTACTGTCCTGAAGTTTTTTTCAATCAACCTGTTCACCTTCATCATTTGCAGCACGTTCTTATCCTTATGATGGGTCATAAGCTCACCTCGTTCAGCCAGTCGCTTGGTATAAATGCCGTGTGGCTCAAAAAGCATGATGGTAAGGTAAGAGATCACTGCCGTGAAGATCAGCGGTGTAAACAATTCATAGCTTCCGGTACTCTCAGCAATCAAAAAGATACCTGTCAATGGTGCATGCATCACACCTGCCATCACTCCTGCCATTCCGACGAGCGCCATATTTTTTTCAGGAACATTTACAAACGGAAGTTGATTTACCAGCTTACTAAAAAACACACCGGCAATGCTTCCCATGAACAACGAGGGCGCAAATATCCCTCCTACTCCCCCACTTCCTCCCGTAAGGGCCATAGCAATTACTTTAAAGACCATGATCAGTCCCAGGAACAGGATAAGAAACCAGATGCTGCTGAAATCACCAAACAAGGATTCGTTGATCAATCCATCAATTTTCTGGTTGATCAGTTCAAACATAAACTCGTAACCCTCTCCATAAAGTGAGGGAAAAATATAGATAAGAATACCGAGCATCACTCCACCGATAATCCATCGTATCCATCCTCTTTTAAGCTGTTTCATACTTCCTTCAACCAAAAGTGTCATTTTGGTAAAGTAAACTGAGACCAGTCCGGTGAAAACTCCGAGCAGCATGTAAAGGGGAATATGCCTGATGTAAAACGGATCGATCAGCTCAAACGAAAACAGTACGCCGCTGCCCATAAAAAAGAACGCGATGGTTGCTGCCGTGGCCGCAGAAATCAGGAGAGGTATCAGTGCAACCATTGTCAGGTCAAGCATCAGGACTTCAAGTGAAAACACAACGGCGGCAATTGGCGCTTTGAAAATCCCTGCTACAGCGCCGGTTGCTCCGGCTCCAATCAAAATGTTGATTGTTTTACGGTTCAGATGAAACCTCCTGCCCAGGAATGAGCCGATAGAACTACCTGTTAAAACGATTGGCGCCTCAAGTCCCATAGAACCCCCAAAACCTATGGTAAGTGTACTTCCCACCATTGAAGAGTACATGTTATGAGATTCTATTCTCCCGTTCTTTTTTGATATGGCAAACAAAATCCTGGAAACCCCATGACCAATGTTATCCCTAACAATGTAAGTGGCAAACAGTACAGTCAGCCCAATACCAACAAGTGGCAGGGCCAGGTAAAGGTAATTACCTTCCTCAAAATTAAAACCTCTTGTGATCAGTTCATTGGTGTAATGAACTGTGTTTTTCAACACTACTGCGGCCAGGCCACTTAACAATCCGATAAGGGCAGACAACAACAGCAGAAGACGTCTCTGGCGAGTTGAATTAAGTACGAATTTTACCTTTTGGCGCGTAGTGTTTGTGGACATGTTTGTAGCTTGAGCAAATATACGCAAACAACTGACCTGTTAGGTCAGGCCTGACCTAACAGGTCAGTTGTTTATTCCTCAGAAAAATCTTTCAAAATCTCCCGGTAGTGTGAAAAAACATTTGCCCGAGAAACAAATCCTACATATTTATTACCGTCCAAAACGACAAGATTGTATTTTCCGGAATGCTGGAATTTCTGGGCCACCTCTTCCATATCATCATCGATATTTACAACTTTGGATGGCTTAAACAATAGGCTTCTGACAGTTGTGGAATCATACAATTCCTGGTTGAACATAGTATGGCGGATGTGGTCAAGGAAAATGATACCGAAGAAGGTATTTTCCTTATCAACCACAGGATAAATGTTACGTGTGGAATCAGCAACTACTTTTACCAGATCTCCTAATGTAGCTTCTATGTATACAGTAGAAAAATCTGTTTCAATATGCTCCCTGACGTCCATTAACGACAACAAAGCCCTGTCTTTGTGGTGAGTGAGCACGTCACCTCTGTTGGCCATCTGAATGGTATAAATCGATTTTGGAGATAACAAACGTGACAGTGAATATGAAGTGGTCGCAACCAGCATAATTGGGAAGAACAGTTGATAACCACCGGTGATTTCGGCTATAAGAAAAATAGCCGTAAGCGGTGCATGCACAACCCCGGCAAGCAATCCGGCCATCCCAACCAACGCGAAATTACTGACCGGCAGGTTGGCAGATCCAAAATGGTTTACTATTGTTACAAAGAGCAAACCGGTCATCG
>JAUXDH010000151.1 GCA_030618545.1 Chlorobiota bacterium | reverse complement strand
TTCTCCGCTGATGTGGAAAGAACAGAAATCAATGATGAAAGTGATCCTTATCCTTTCCTTCAGAATGGGCAGCCGGGAGGATTGAACATTTCAAACGTGGGTTATGTTGGAGAAACCATTTCTTTTGAAGTTACCCTCGACAAGGAACCTGTTGCAGGATTTTATTCTTCCGATACCCTATTGACAAAAGGATGCAGCATTGATTTCTTCGACGATTCCTTCTGTGAGGTGGACACCTGGGAATGGACTTTCGAGGGGGGTACACCTGCCTCATCTTCCGACCAAAATCCAACAGGAATTGTGTTCGAAGAAACAGGCGCTTTCAATGTATCATTAAAAGCAAAGAATCAATTTGGCAGCAATACACTTACGATGACCAACTTCATAACAGTAAGTGAGACCGTCCTTCCAATTGTTTATTTCACAACAAGCGATACACTGGTTTGTTCCGGAAAAGTCATAGTTATGAATGACCTGTCCGAAGTGTGTCCTGAATCGTGGAACTGGGAATTCACACCGGGGAGTGGTATTGAATTTGTTAACGGAACAGATGCCTCATCTCAAAACCCTGAGGTGAATATTAACGAAGCTGGAATTTACACAGTGGAATTAACAGTGACCAACGCCAACGGTTCATCAAGCCTAACCAAAGAGGATTATCTGACAATAGGAGGACTCAGCGCTCCTTATGTTGAAGATTTTGAAAATAATGCTATCAGCATCAATTCCTGGACTGTAGTCAATAATGATGATTTCATCACATGGGAAGATTTTTTCGCAACGGGCAATGGCGGATTTGGAGCTGCCGGAATAGACAACTTCGATTATTATAAATTTCTGGAAAGAGACCAGTTGATCAGTCCGCCACTCAACTTAACAGGCCTTGAAAATGATTCACTTTATTTCGACCACGCCTATGCATTAAAAGGCGACATACTTCAGTATTCAGACACGCTGGTGGTAAAATTATCTGATGATTGCGGAGAATCGTGGACCCGTTTGCTTACACTCGTGGAAGATGGTAGCGGGAATTTTGTTACCAGGGAATATACCAATGTCCGTTTTGTGCCTGAAAATGCAGACGACTGGTGCGGTTCCGGATATGGAAGCGAATGCAATGTCATTGACATTTCTCAATGGTCGGGAAATGATAATGTGATGATCATGTTCGAGTCGGTAAGGATAATGGGAAATAACCTTTACATTGACAATGTCAGTGTAGGTCTATCTGTGTCTGTTCCTGAATCAGGGATCAATACCGACAAACTTTTGAGTATCTATCCCAACCCAAACAATGGGCTTTTTGAGGTGTCAATAGAGGAAGAGATGCAAAGTGGTGTGGTCAGTGTTTATGACATCAGAGGTCAATTGATCCTGGTTGAACAAATATCAACAGGCCATGACAGCCACATTGTTGACCTGAGTGGAAATCCTGATGGCTTGTACTTCGTTTTAATTAGCAGCAACGGAATCAGCAGAACGGGAAAAGTGGTTGTTCGTTAAGGTTTATTCATGCAAAAGTTTTTTTGTAAACCTCCATTGAAACTGGGAACTGATCATCCCGGCGTCATCTATTGAAAACCCCGACCGGGATAAGAGGGATTTATTTTAGTAAATCTGCTATCTAAATCTGAAATCAAGTTTGAAATTATATAACCAAGACACTCTTGGATCGACACCTTCGGCAATTAGTTTTTCAGGCAAGTTTTGATAATGTTGATGAAGTTTTAGTTCTTCAGGGACATTGTAGCATGCAACAATAATTGTATCATTTTTCACACTTACTGCCCCATCAAATTTATTGAATATTGCATCTGCAAGGATCAAATCATTTGGGACAACTTTTGGGTCAGTATTCCCGCGCTTGCAAGGGGATCAAGAAAACGCATTCTTATTATCTGATTTACAACTTCAGTTGTCCTTGTTGGACGTTTATTGGAACCTCGCTTTTTATCTATTATTGCCTCGGTGTCACCAGTCTCGTATAACTGTAATAACTGAAAGCTTTCGGGACTGCGATAACCTGCCTGCCGGCAGGTAGGTAAGCGAGAACTCTTTTTTTCGCGTGTTTTTAATTTACCTTTGTTTCCAACAATTATCAAAAAAATGCATTCCAAAGTAGATTTCCTTGTGATTGGAACAGGTATGGCAGGTCTCATCTTTGCCCTGAAAGTTGCCGAATACGGTAAGGTTTGTGTGCTTTCAAAAACCGACATGGACGAAACGGCAACCAGCTATGCCCAGGGGGGAATTGCCGCGGTGATGTATTCGCCGGATTCGTATGAAAAGCACATTGCCGACACCATGAATGCCGGAGGGGGACTGAATGACGAAAACATTGTAAGGATCACCATTACGGAATCAACTGAAAGAATTCAGGAACTTGTGGATTGGGGTACTCATTTCGACAAGGAAGATTCGGGGAAATTCGCGTTGGCGAAGGAAGGCGGCCATTCGGAATTCCGCATTTTACACCATAAGGATAATACAGGCTATGAAATACAGCGTGCACTTAGTGAACGCGTCAGAAACCATCCCAATATCGATCTGCTCGAAAAGTATTTCTCCATAGACCTGATCACCCAGCACCACCTTGACCAGGAAGTGACAAGACGAAGAAAAGACACTACCTGTTATGGTGTTTATGCACTCAACCAAAAAACCGGTGAAATAGAAACCTTACTTGCGAAAACTACACTGATTGCTACAGGAGGCATTGGCAACATTTACCAGACAACCACCAATCCAACTTTTGCCACAGGCGACGGTGTAGCTATGGCCTACAGGGCAAAAGCCATTGTTAAGGATCTTGAGTTTGTGCAGTTTCATCCTACCTCCCTTTATAATCCCGGAGAAAAGCCATCATTCCTCATTACCGAGGCCATGCGCGGTGCCGGTGCCATACTTAAAACACGGGAAGGTAATGAATTCATGCTCACTTACGATCCCAGGGGTTCACTGGCTCCAAGAGATATTGTCGCACGGGCAATAGACAATGAAATGAAACATTCGGGAGACGATAATGTTTACCTGGATGCAAGAGGTATTCCCAACAGCGAGATCATGCATCATTTTCCTACCATCTATGCCAAATGCCTGAGTATCGGAATCGACATTACCAAAGACATGATCCCGGTTGTTCCTGCCGCGCATTATTCCTGCGGGGGTGTAAAGGCAGACGAGTACGGGAGAACAAGCATTTGCAACCTCTATGCCACCGGCGAAGTTGCCGATACAGGCTTGCATGGCGCCAACCGCCTTGCTTCCAATTCCCTGCTTGAGTCTGCCGTGTTTTCTCACAGGGCCGCGCTTGATGCAATAGCAAAAATAAAGGACATTAAATTCATTCATAGTGTTCCCGATTGGGATGCTGAGGGCATGGTGCTTATGGAGGAGATGATCCTGATCACCCAGACAAAAAAAGAAGTGCAGTCGATCATGAGCAATTATGTAGGCATTGTGAGATCCAACATCAGACTCAAAAGGGCGCTCGACAGGCTGGAGATCATCTTTAAGGAAACAGAAGACCTCTACCAAAAATCTATTGTATCGGAGGAGATCTTTGAACTCCGCAACCTGATCAATGTAGCTTACCTGGTAATCAAGTTTGCACAAAGGCGCAAGGAAAGTATCGGCCTCCATTTCACCATCGACTATCCAAAGAAAGAACAATCAAACTAAAAGATTATGGCTCTTATCAGATCGGTAAAAGGGGTTGAGCCCCAATGGGGAAACAATTGCTTTATTGCTGACAATGCCACCCTCACGGGGGATGTAGTGATAGGTGATGACTGCAGCATCTGGTTCAATGCCGTTGTTCGCGGAGATGTGCATTACATCAGGATCGGCAACAATGTAAATATACAGGATGGGGTGATCATTCACTGCACCTATCAAAAGGCTCCGGTTGATATTGGCGATAATGTGTCCATTGCCCACGGGGCTATCGTCCACGGATGCACCATACATGATAATGTGCTGATCGGCATGGGCGCCATAATTATGGACGGTGCGGTGATTGAAAGTAATTCGGTGATCGCTGCCGGAGCCCTGGTCTCTAAAGATACCGTTGTTGCATCCGGAAGTGTGTATGCCGGAGTTCCTGCCAAACTGATCAAAACCGTCGACCCCGAATTGCTGGAAGGAGAAATCCATCGTATTTCGGATAATTACAATATGTATGCGAGTTGGTACGATGAGGAAGAAGAGTAGTCAGTAGTCATTTGGCTTCGCCGTCATAGGTTATTGGTTGACTGGGTGATTCGTCAACTAATGTTCTTCACCATTCCTTCTTCATTCTTCATTTCCTTATTCATTCTTCAACAAGTCAATGGGCGTCTTGGTTCAAATTTCTATTTCATACCCGGAAATTTTTTACTTGTTTTTAGTCATTGTGAAACCTCAAAAAGGGCATAAAATTCCTGGATAGGCAAACGGTTACTGCTACCTTCGACCCTACCAAGTTTACTAATACCGATTACTATTCAAAATGATCCATAAATCTTCTTAGTTCACAATGGCTCATTGGGTATGTACCTGCCAGACGCAGGCTGGTCGGCATTAACTCCCGAAACTTCGGGATAAATATCAAAATGGCCATTCGGCTCAGTTTGATAAACAAATGAATTAATATGGACTTACCTGTTATCAAGTTAAAGAACCTCACTTACCATGGTCGATTGCGTACCGGATTGTACTTTCGTTACAACAAAGCACTGATTACTCAAACCAAAAAACTGAAAGGTGTTCGATGGCATCCCGGTGAGAGATGTTGGCATTTAGGATTCAAATCTACGGACCCGAAAATGATTGTTGAACATTTTAGGGGGATGGCAATAATTATTGATGAGCTTACCGAAAAATATAAGCCACCCAGGTTTCCAAAGAAAAGCTGGCAGATTACTGAAGACACTAAAAGAAATGTTTCGAGGTATGCCCGCTACCTTGATGGTAAGCGTAAGGCAAAAAGAACCATTGATGTTTATTCATATTTGATCAGGGATTTCCTGGGTTACCTTTCCAATAAACCCATAAAAGAAATTGCCACAAGAGATGTAGAATTGTACTGCGAAGAAATATTGGCAGGCAACAAATACTCCATCAACACACAAAGGCAATTTATCAGCGCATTAAAGCATTTCATCCGGTTATTTCCAGAAATCAGGATTGAAGAACCGCAATTGGTAAGTCCTGAGAAACAAAGGTTCCTTCCAGAAGTATTGTCTCCTGAAGAGGTTCTTGACATTTTAAGAAGCACGAGGAATATCAAGCACAGGATGGCGCTGGCAATGATTTATTCAGCAGGTTTACGCATTAGTGAGTTACTGAATTTGTCGTTGTCCGATATTGATATAGATCGCAGGCAGTTAGTTGTCCGGCAGAGTAAAGGCAGAAAAGACAGGCATGTATTCCTTGCAAAATCGATTCTACCCTTACTGGCCAACTACCTAACAACCTACAGGCCCAAGGTATATTTGATTGAGGGCGCTTCCGGTGGCAGATACAGTGCTGAGAGTGTCCGGGCTTTTTTAAAGAAGTCATGTCAGCGAGCTGGAATCAGCAAGCGGGTGACCCCGCACACTTTTAGGCATTCCTTTGCAACGCACTTGCTGGAGGATGGGACTGACATTCGTCACATCCAGGAATTGTTAGGTCATAGCAGGCCAGAAACTACGATGATTTATACTCACGTAAAGCGCAAGGATCTGCTGAACATCAGAAGTCCATTAGACCGTGCTGTCCACGAATTAATCGAAGATACTAACAGTGACAAAAAAGTTATGCTATCCCGGAACTTATAACATTATTGAGTAACTTTCGCACGGATATAACAAGTTGTGTGTAATTATAAAAAAAGACAATGAAGTCAAAAAAGATTATACAATTTATTCTATTGAGCGTAGGGATTTTGATTTTAATAGTACTAATTTATTCATCATTTCCAAGGGTTGGCAATCCAACGCCTGATTTTCAGACTGAATTAGTCTACGGCAACCCAATAGCCAAAGAGATTGAAAATATTTTAATACCTAAAGAAGAACCTCAAAGAACGAGAGCTGTTATCATTCTTGAGAATGGAAAAATTGTCTATGAATATGGTCCTACCAATAAAATAATGAATATTGCTTCTATTCGTAAAACGATCCTAAGTTTACTGTATGGAATTGCGGTGGATAAGGGTTTGATTAATTTAGATAAAACTTTAGCAGAATTAAAAATTGATGAAATTATACCCCTAACATCAGATGAAAAAAAAGCGACTATTCGCGATTTATTAATGTTTAAATCTGGCATATATTTACCTGCACAAGGTGAACATGATTCTCAGATTACGGATCGTCCGAAAAGAGGTAGTCATAATCATGGAACATTTTTTTTTAGTAACAATTTTGATGCAAATGCATTAGGAACCATATTCATGCAAGAAACTGGCACTTCAATTGGTGAATTTATGGAAGAAAATCTAGCCAAACCATTAGGAATGCAAGATTTTACAAAAAATAATGTATTTCTAGGAGATCCTTGGTTTTTTCCAAAGAAAATATCACTACACAAACAATACTACATATATATGAGTACTCGAGATTTGGCAAGGGTGGGAGCCATGGTAGCAAGCAATGGCAAATGGAATGACTCACAAATAGTACCAGAAGAATGGATACAAGAAAGCACTACAGAATATTCTCATATTAAAGATAGTCATAATCGTTACGATGGAGTGGCATATCAATGGTATCTAGATTCTAGAAGTAAAACTATTTGGGCTGATGGGTATGGTGAGCGATTTATAATTATTGATCCCAATAATAAATTGACATTAGTTGAACAAAATTTTACAGGAAATTCTTTTTTAACAACAGGGCTTTGGTTGTTTAGCAGGAATATGGATTCTGGTTTAGCTAATTTAATAAAAGCACATTGGATGCTCACTCAAAAATGAATTCATTAACTACACACAACAAAAAATATAGTGCATTTGGCGGATAGTGCTAAAAATGAAGATGATAGCAATAAATAAACATAGTGCAAAACTGAAAACTTAGAGCGTTTAAATGCCAAACGCACCATATTCAAAACGTTACCTGCAAGGTTAAGAAAAAACTAACGTACAACTGAAATAATGAGAATTAAAAC
>JAUXDH010000075.1 GCA_030618545.1 Chlorobiota bacterium | reverse complement strand
GAACACCTTGTCGATCTTTTAATAAAGCAGGGAATACAGGTTGTTAGAATATTCAGTCCTGAACATGGACTCAGAGGTGAGGCAGAGGCCGGAGCACAGGTTGAAGATGGAACCGATCCCAAAACCGGCCTTCCTGTTGTTTCCCTTTATGGTAACCACAAGAAACCTACTCCGGATGATCTCCAGGGGATTGAAATTATGGTCTTTGATCTGCAGGATGTGGGAGCCCGTTTTTATACTTACATTTCAACCCTTACCTATGTGATGGAGGCCTGCGCGGAAAATAGCATTCCACTGCTTGTACTCGACCGGCCAAATCCAAATGGCTTCTACATTGACGGCCCTGTTTTAAATCCTGGATTTTCTTCTTTTGTCGGACTTCACCCGGTACCGATTGTGTATGGGATGACCATAGGAGAATATGCCCTGATGGTAAATGGTGAGCACTGGTTAACGGGGGATCTGGTTTGCGATTTAGAAGTCATGATGTTAAAAGGATATCAGCATTCAATGATATTTGAGCTGCCTGTGAGACCCTCGCCAAATCTCCCAAACTGGAGATCCGTTTTTCTCTACCCATCTCTTTGCCTGTTTGAAGGAACAATTATGAGTGCGGGACGGGGAACTGATTATCCGTTTCAGATTTATGGTCATCCTGAATATGTCACTGGCAGTTTTTTTTTCGTCCCGGAGAGCATCCCCGGTGTAAGTTTGCATCCTGAATTTGAGGGCGAAGGCTGCTATGGTCAGAATCTTTCAGGGTATGCCAGGGCCATAAAAAACATTCACGAAAATCCTGCACTGACTGATCTGATCAGGATTAACTTAAGCTGGTTAATTGGCTCTTATGAGCTGTTGTCCTCCGGACATGACTATTTCAATGACTACTTCGACACTCTGGCCGGAACAGACGAACTTAGAAAGCAAATCATCCGGGGAAATACTGAAAATGAGATCCGGGAAAGCTGGGAAGCTGGTTTGACAGAATTCAAAAAAACCAGGGCCAAATACCTTCTGTATGAATGATCAGGCAAACTTCAGGTAGCCTTCCTTTAACAATTGTTTTACGATCAGCAATTTGGTTTCATCGGGATAAAAATCAGAAATCTCTTTTGGCATAAAAGGTTTGCTGCTTTTACGTATAAAATTTAACGCGCCAAAAGCTATTGCAGGAAACTCAAGATAACCGGGCTTTGGATTATCTGTAGCTACAAATCCTGCTCCGGGAAAAACTAACCTTATTTTTTTGCCGCTGTCTACAAGGGCATCATTTTGGAGAAAAGCTTTTACCACATTGGTTTCGAGACAGAGATTTTCAATTTGCTGATTATTTTCCAGGTGATGTCCCGGAACGGGTTTTGACTGTGAGGCCAGTTTGGCATCAATTTTCTCCCTGGTCAGCTTTCGTAGGTATGGATTGTTGAATCCGGATTGCAGCTTATCCATCAGCAGTTCAACATCATCACTCTTCTCTTCAAGATTGGCAAGAGCAATGCTTTTTCTAAATGCAACATCATTCTCTGAAATAACTTCAAGCATTTTGTTCAGATAGTCTATTCCCAGAAGGGGCCTGATACCAACGGTAATATGAAGTGAATGGTCATCTTCCGTAAAGGAACCATGCACCATCCCACGGGGAATATACAATACATCACCGGCTTCTAGCAGATACGTATCAATCGGGTCACCAAGTTTATCCTGATCGATCAGGTAAATTTGGTTATCCAATGGTAAATCCATCTCCTTCTCATACAAAACCCACTTTTTCTTTCCGGAAGTCTGGACAATAAAAACATCATGGGTGTCGAAATGGGGAAGGAATCCCCTTGAATTCGAAGGTGTAAGAAAAGCGTTTGCAGTAGTTTTTCCTTTGAAAATCTTATCCAGAGGTCTGACATCTTTTGCCACCGCTGCATGAATATCATCAATTCCATTAAAAATAATTGTACATCCTTTCATGTACTGGTCGATGACCCATCTGAATGGATCCTTTCCAGCCTCCGCTTTGTTGTAATAAACTGAGCTTCCATTTTTATTAACATCTATCTGTTCTCCAACCAGGTGCTGATGAGCCCAGAGCAATCCTTCAAACATAGAAACACTGAATTCCTTAAATAATCCTGATCCTCCGGATAAATGGTGTTTTTTTTCAAATACCTCCTTTATGAAGGTCTCAAATGTAAGCGGATCAATTAACCGGCTAATGGGATTGGACTTGTGGGTTTCCATATTACATCTTTTCAGAAACTAAAAAAGCTGTCATCGAAATGACAGCTTCTAAGATACGATTAATGCTTTATTAAAACATTTCTTTATCGCTTCGAATAAAATCACTTGCCTTTTGTTGAAATTCAACCTCGGTCATACCTCCGGATCCAGGTGGGGGTGGCGGCAGGTAGAAGATGTTTGGAGCAGCTTCATTGTCTGATATTCTCATTTCACCTTCAAACTCCATTCCCTGCTCACGGCAGACTGCAGTTGGATTTGCTCGCAATTTATTTTCAAAATCCTGGTCTGACCAGGCAGTAGCAAGCATACGAATCTGAATTTCTTTATTTGTTTCAGCGGGCATTTTGTTTAGTTTTAATTAATACTGGGATTCAAACTTCGGTAAAACTAAAATATAAATTCTTTCAAACTGTTAATTTTTTCTTAAAAATTTTTAGTCTGTTACTTTAGATGTGACCATTTGATTGGCCGGATCAATTGAAAAATAGTATCTCGCGACTTTCTTCACCTCGCTAAAGACCTTGTCAAACTTGCCTTTTAACTCATTTGTGAATCCTGTACTTATCGTTTTGTGGTCAAGAATGTTGATTGCAATGATAATGATTTTTTCAGGTATTTTATATCCAAGTTCCCTGGCCAGACCAATTAGATCGGGAAGGCAAATATCATGGATATTTTCCAGGTGAAGTGTAGGAATATAATCTTCAACCGGATAAACTTTTACCTCGCCAACTTTATCTTCAGGTGAGATAACAGTATCGATAATTAATATCGATTTGTAGACATTAAAGTATTTGATATGGTCAAGGCTCAGGGTAAGTTCACTCCGCATTTCAAAACCTGAGTCGATATCTTTTTTCAATTTTTGGAGAATTAAAGGCACAATACCTTCATCCGATAAAACCGGACTGCCAAATCCCAGGATCAGGGTATTTTCCATAGACACTGCTTTTTCTAAAAAGATTCCAGTAATGATTGTGTGAGCAATTCTTCTCCAAGATGAATGGTAGCATGCTGACATCCCACCCTGTTACAAATACCAATTGAATGGTTATAATCAGCATCCTTGCTTGTAAAAAATGTGATTAACTGACCTCCACAATCGCATCTTTTATAATTTGGCAGTACTGTTTTACATTCAGGACAGTAAAAATCCCACGTTTCACCATCAACAAGATTGATGTCGAGTGATATCCTGTTTTTTTCACCGTATACCGGGCTAAGGGCTATCATTCCAGATACTTCCTGGCGTTTGGCTTTAAACAAGATTCCCTTAAACTTGTCAAATACTACCCTATCGCTTATAAGGCTATGGCCTTTTGGGCAGTAACATTCCTCGATGACCAGGATTTTCTCCGTTGGACTCTCCTGTTTTCTTGGGTCAGGGATCACTAACATCCCTTTTTTGTCGAAGCGTTTCATAATTAGTTTTTTTCCTGGCAATCCCCGACCTAAAGGTCAGGGTAACTGATGAGTGTTATTATTATCTGCTGATTGTTTTAATTATTGTACCTGATGGATCTCTTAGGTTAACTGTAAGGGACATTTCGCCTTTCCTGGCATGCGTTGCGCATGAGAAGCAGGGGTCGTACGCCCTGAAGGCCATTTCAATCATATTGAGGATGCCATTGGTAACCTCTGTTTCTTTATTAATTAATCCCTGGGCAGCCTTTTTCAGCGACATGCAAATGGCTGCATTGTTATTTGTGGTTCCAACAATGATGTTAGCCTTTGTAACAATTCCTCTTTCATCTGTCCAGTAATGATGGGTAAGGGTACCCCGTTGCGCCTCAACAACACCTACCCCCTCCCCTTTTATGTGCGTTACTTTTGTCCTGAGGTCTTTGCCGGTTATTTCCGGATCATTGGCAAGCTCGAGCAATCTTTCCGAAGCATAAAGCATTTCCACCAGCCTTGCCCAATGCATTGCGAGGGTGTGATGTACCGGCTTTCCGCCAAGGATTTCATACATTTTTTCATATTCCTTCTGGGCAAGGGGTGTCGCCATACCATCAGCGGCATTAAGCCTGGATAAGGGAGTTGCATGGTACACTCCTGAAAGCTCGCCATCTACAAAACCATGCCAACCCTTTTTCTTCAGGTAGGGAAACTTCAGGTAACTCCATTTTTCTACTCTCTCGGCCACATAATCCATGTACTCATCCGGGGCATACTTGCAATGTTCAATACCCAGTGTGTTGACCACCCTCACTTTTCCATCATAAAAGTTCACTTTGTTCTTTTCATCAACAAGCCCCATGGAATGAAGCTTAAGCTGGTAAGGGCCATTAAGGATAATGTCGAGGTAAGTATTGTTTCCTAACACTACATCTTCAAATAGCTTGAGGGAGAATTTGGAAAACCCGATAAAGCCTTCGGCTTTTTTTATGATGTCATCACGGTCGGTTGTGGTCAGCCCTTTGCGAACACCTCCGGGTATGTTCATCACCACATGCGTTTGGTGACCTCCAAGCAACGCCTGGATTTCCTGGGCCAATCTACGTTGTTTGATGACCTCTGTTCCGATCTCTTTACCCACGACTTCAATTACACCAAGAATATTTCGCTTTGCAGGATCCGCATCGGGGCCTACCACAAAATCTGGTGCTGCAAGGGCATAGAAGTGGGCGATGTGGCTGTGGACGAAGTGGGCCATGTAGAACAACTCACGCAGCTTTTTGGCAGTTGGTGTTGGCTCAACGTCATACACGGCATCAACGGCTTTGCCAGCCGCCATATGGTGACAACCGGGGCAAACGCCGCATATTTTGGTGACAATAGAAGGCAACTCCTCCACCGGACGCCCTTCACAGAACTTTTCAAATCCCCTTAACTCCGGGACCTGGAAATAAACATTGTCAACGTCACCTTCATCGGTAAGGAAAATCTCAATCTTCCCATGTCCTTCGAGGCGAGTGATCGGATCTATGGTAATTTGTGCCATTGTAAACTATTTTTAATTGAATAATTTTTTTCTCAACAACGCGTGTGGCAGGCTGGTACGGTAAAACGTACCGACAGGATCTTCAATGGTTTCGATAACTTTTGCAATCTCTTCGGGCGAATCAGCATCGATGACTGTGGCGATGGCCGACAACATTTTTGCACCAGGATCCAGAACATCAGATGTTGGCCCATAGCATCCCCGGCAAGGGGCATTGCCCTGAATGCACCGGAATCCACATCCTGCTCGTGTGGCCGGTCCCTGGCAGATCAATCCCTGTTCGATAAAACAGGTTTCACCATCATCTTCAATTTCCCAGGGACGGAAAAAGCGTTTCACCAATTTGTTCTCAGATTTTTTCCTTTCACATTCATCACATAACGGTTTTTCCTGTGCTCCTATCACTGTACCTTTTGGTGGCAACTGCGATCCTGAAACAATCGCTGTGAACACCTCCAGCAACCTGTCGGATGTTGGCGGGCAACCAGGAATATAGTAATCTACTTCCACAACCTGGTCAAGTGCAAGAACGGAGTCATACATTTCAGGAAGTGTAAGGATCCCTTCCGGTACTTCTACCCTTGTTTGTGGTCTGGTTTTTTCCGGATTGATAGTTGATTCGCTTGTTTCGTATACTCTCTCAAAGAGTGATTCCCTTGTGCTCATGTTGGCCAATCCAGGGATACCCCCAAGATGGGCACATGAGCCGTAAGCTACCAAAACGTTAGACTTTTGCCTGAGCAAATTGGCCATGTGCTCATTTTCGCTATTGCGTATGGCGCCATTAAATAAGGTGATGTCTATAAAATTATCTTCCATCGCCTCCACATCTTTATATTTTATATCGAGGGCGATGGGCCAAAAGACCAGGTCGGCTGCAGCAACGATATCAAAAAGGTGTTCATGCACATCGAGTACAGAAACACAGCAGCCGCCACAGGCAGCGCCCCAATAGATGGCGAGTTTTAGTTTGGACTTGTTTACTTCATTTTCCATATTTGTTAATGTTATGTTTTTCTTTTTAAGCCTGAAGTCCGAAGACCGAAGCCGGAAGTTATGTTCGAGACAGACCGGTTGCCATCCCGATCCGTCAGCCGACAGAGAAGGTAGCTCAACTTTCAACTGTTGACTGAAGACCCATACGGGCAGGCCTGTGGACTGCTGACTCTGGACTCTTCTTATCTTCCACTTTCATTTCTTCTTTGATATTTGATTTTCCCAGTTTCTTGATGGTTTCTGAAAACTCATTGGCAAGCTCCGCGAATTCTTTTCCTTCGCTTGCGCTTATCCATTCCAGCCTGATTCGTTTTTTGTCGACACCCATCTGGTCAAGATATTTTTGCAGAAGATGGAACCTTCTCAGGCATTTGTAATTCCCTTCATGGTAGTGGCAGTCGCCGGGATGGCAACCGCAAAGCAATACGCCATCGGCGCCTTCTGTGAATGCCTTCAAAACGAAGGTTGGATCAATACGCCCGCTGCACATGACGCGGATGACCCTGATGTTGGATGCGTATTTCATTCGTGATGTGCCTGCAAGATCAGCGCCGGTATAGGAGCACCAGTTGCAGAGGAAAGAGACGATTGTGGGGTTGTATTCCATGGGTTTTGTTTTAAGTGCCTAGAGTGCCTAGAGTGCCTAGAGTGCCTAGAGTGCCTAGAGTGCCTAGAGTGTCTAGAGTACTTGAGGTATTCATGACTTTAAGTTTTTTCCAATTGAGGTAAATAATGCAAGTAGTTCATTTGCTTCACTTAGAATTGGATTAAGTCGTTTCATAGTTGTCCATTTTAATTCTGAGATTATTTCCAACCAATATCCAGTTTCGCTTGCCTCGCTTTCACAAATCTTGATTTTGTTCTTAAAATCAGCTTTGCTTCTCGACCGGTTAGCCTCTCTGTAATTCGCTCCAACACTTGTTCCTGATTTTGTTAATTGGGTTCTTATGACCTTTCCTTCCGAACTTCCTGGTAGCGATGTTGACAACATAATTATACTCACCGCTAATTTCTTTGTCCGACTTTCTAGCTGTTTTCCAAATTCCTTATTTTCCATTTAATTTGATTTTTTATAATTACATGTTTCTCATTAATTATTTCTAAACACATTCAACTTTGGTTCACTTTAGGCACTTTAAATACTTTAGCTCACTTTAAATACTTTAGTCACTTTAAGTACTCTAGCTCACTTTAGGCACTCTAAATACTTTAGTCACTTTAAGTACTTTAGCTCACTTTAGGCACTCTAAATACTCTAGGCACTTTAACCACTTCCCACCTCAGCCATAATCCCCTCAATCTGCGAGAGGATCTGCTTATCGGTAAAATGCCTGGTGGAGATGGCGCCGCTCGGGCATGCTGAACCGCAAGTACCGCATCCTTTGCACAGGGCTTCATTCACCGAGGACACTGCTTTGCGCTGATCATAATTATTGGCACCATACGGACAAACCTGTATACAGAACTGACAGCCGCAGCAAATATCTTCATTCACTTCGGCAGTAATGACTTCTACCTCAACATATCCCTTTGCAATTGTTGCCAGAATATTTGCCGTTGCCGCCCTGGCCTGGCTGACAGACTCGGGTATGTTTTTGGGAGACTGGCAGCTCCCAACAACATAAACGCCATCAGTTGTTGTCGAGACCGGATCCAGTTTGGGATGCTTTTCTATAAAAAATCCATTGGCGTCCAGACTTGTCCCTGTCATCTGGGAAATAGATTTGGCATCTTTTCCGGATTCCATCGCCGTCATCAAAATAACAAGCTCCGCAGGAACTTCAATGTCTTCTCCTGAAAGCCGCTCATTGAACTTGATCAATACGCCCGGCCCAATCGCATCTTTTTCAATAATTGGCATTCCTTCCCGCTGGTCATACATCAGGAAGAGTACATTTTTCCCTGATGTATCAGCATACAACTCTTCACAATGTTTTCCATACGCCCTCATGTCAGCATACATCTGATATACGTTTGCCTCGGGCAGGGCTGACCTGATCATATTCGCGTATTTCAAGGCCGTCATGCAACAGGTTCTGGAGCAATAGGGTTTATAGTCCTCATTCCTGCTGCCAACGCAATGGATTATGGCTACATTTTTCGGCTTGATGCCATAGGCATTCAGCACACTTCCTTTTTTCAACACCTGCTCGAAGTCAAGAGAGGTGATGACTTCACTGAAAACACCGTACCCATAATTCTCAATTGTTTCTGGTTTTATAGGTTTCAGCCCTGTTGCGACAACGATGTTTCCAAAGTCAATATTCTTTACCTTCTTGTTCCCGATCTTTATTTCACCATTGAAATTACCTACATAACCGTTGATTTGTTTGACCTGCGAATCCATGTACACCTTGATGTTCTGATGCACTTCAATCCTCCTGATCAGTGTTTTTAAAGAATCTGAAATACTATAGAAATGAGGAGATGTGAGATCCAGCATAGCTGCAATTCCACCCAATTCGGATTCCTTCTCCACCAGGTACACTCTTTTTCCTGCATCAGCCAACTCAAGGGCTGCAGTTATTCCGGATATTCCACCGCCTATGATCAGTGATGCCGGATTAACGGGCACCTCTCTTTTATTCAACGGCTGGTGGTGGTTTACCCGGCTGACAGCTCCCGCGACAAGGGATTTGGCTTTTCGGGTTGCTTCTATCCTGTCTGAATGCACCCAGGAATTCTGCTCACGGATATTTGCCATTTGCAGCATATAAGGATTCAGACCTGCATTTTCGAGGGCTTTGCGAAAGGTATTTTCATGGATACGCGGAGAACAGGCCGCGATAACAACCCTGTTCAGTTTGTGTTCTTTGATATCCCTGATCACCATATCCTGACCCGGATCCGAGCACATGTATTTGTAAGTCCGGGCAAGCACTACATTCTGCCGGCTTTCCATTTCTTTTGCCACAGCTTCCACATCCACCATCATGGCTATGTTGGTACCACACCAGCAAACGTAAACACCTATTCTTGTTTTTTCCATTTCGGAGGGTTATGTTAAATGTTATGTGTTATGTGTTATTCGTTAATTGTTATTCTTCATCATACATCCTCTCTCCAATCGCCAATCACTAATGACAAATGACTAATGACTAATCACTACTCCTCAGCTTCCCACCGCCGGTACCAGTTCCTTGTGACTCTTTTCCTTTTCAACTTCTGCCGCCACTGTTTTCAACCTTGCAAAATAGATTGCAAAAGGTCTGTAAGCCAGGTGTGACCATTTGGAAAAAGGTACCTCAACCATCAACATGGGGACCAGGATGGCAAGGTGGATCACATAAGTATAATAGGTGGCGGCAACCATACCCTGCAAACGGAATATGTGAACCAGGATTCCTGAAATAGTAGTCAATGCCAGCATCACGATAAATATCCAGTCGGAGGGATGCGAGTATTTCAGCTTTACGTCTCTTTTCTGCAATCGTTTAATTGTTACTATCGTAAGAAAGAATAGTATGCCAAAAGTGGCATAGTAACCCAGCAGCCTTTGCCAGTGCCACCAGGGTTCAACAGTTTCGATCTGGAACAGCGGGAGGAAGACCACCACAAGTATGAACATGATGGTGTAACCTGTCATTAAAAGCAGGTGACCGATCCAATATTGTTTGTCATCGCATTTGGAAAACCTTGACTGTGTGGCGAAATTCCACACCAACTGCCATGCTTCTGTAAAATATGAGGAGAAGGGAATCCGGATGCCGTTTTCCGACAACACTGATTTGTAGAACATCACCACAATATTGCTAACTAAGAGTAGTGCAATGACAATAGCCATTGTCCAGTCGCCGTACTCAATAATCCCGATAAATCTTTCGGCATTGATTCCTTCAACAAGGCTGTTGATCATGACTCCTCCGGATTCGTTCACCATCAAGGCAGCATCGGTTTTGAGAGGAAGGAATACCAGGAAGGCGACAACTATGGCTAAAAACATTAACCCAAGGACTACATATTCCCAGATGTGATTTGTGTAAAATAGTTTCGCCAGGCCTGATTTGTCATAACGGGAGGTGAGGTAACGCCTGAGCGTCATCATCAATTCTGCGGGGTTGGCATCTCGCGGACAGGTTTCCGAACACTCACCGCAGTAGTAACACAGCCAGGGTTCCAGTGAAGCATCCAGTTTGTCCTGCAGTCCCATTTGGATGGCTCGCAGATCTTTCCTGGGGAACAGAAAACCGTCTTTCGATAGTGGACAAATGGCGGTGCAATTTCCACAGTGGTAGCACTCATTCCATTCGTCTTTTCCAAAATGGGTCAATTCGTTTTTAAAATCGGGATTTATTCTTGTGCTCATGTTTATTAATTTACAATGTGAAACATCTTAAACAGCAATTACCTCTGCACGTGTCTCAATGCTTTGCAATACCCTGGCAGCCGCTGCAGCAGCCTGGACCACTGTATCAGGAATGTCCTTTGGCCCCTGGCATACACCGGCTACATGGATTCCGGGAATATTTGTGGAAGAAGGTTCTGAAAGAAAATTGGCTTCGGTAAACCAACCATTACAATCCTGTTTGATGCCAAGCATCTTAGCAAGTTTAGATGATTCATGAGCCGGTTCCAGCCCTACCGAAAGGACTACCATATCAACATCCTGTTCAATCAGCGCATTTGCTATGATATCTTCCGAGCGCAGGCGCAGCTTATTTCCATGTTGTTCAACCGTGGCCGTCTTACCCCGGATGATGTGAACTCCTTCACCGGCAATCCTCTGGTAAAACTCTTCGTAACCTTTTCCAAATGCCCTCATATCGATAAAGTACTCAGATACCTCAGCAGCCGGCAGCTTTTCCTTTACAAGATGTGCAAGCTTTAAGGAATACATGCAGCATACGCTTGAACAATATTTATTGTAGTTTTCATCTCTGCTGCCAATGCAATGCACCAGGGCCACACTCCCGGGCTGTGGGTTATCTTTGGTGAAAATGGGGTTCCCCTTTTTATCAATTGACCTTGTGGTGATCTTTCCTTCAGTTGGCCCACCGGCATTGATCAGTCGTTCCAATTCCAATGAAGTCAATACATTTGGATATTGTCCATAACCATAACGTTCAATTCTGGAGGCATCGAAAGGTTTAAACCCGGTAGCCAGGATAATATTTCCGACCGTCATTTCAACCACTTCATCTTTCTGATGCAGGTCGATGCAATCGTTTACCGGACAAAACTTCACACACACACCACACTTTTCACCGTCTGACAGTATGTAATTGCAGTGATCCTTATCAATCAGATACTTATTGGGCACAGCTTGCGGAAATGGCATGTAGATGGCTTTGCGCAAAGTAGTGGCCGCATCGAATTCACTGGGTGTCTTTGACGGACATTTTGCGGCACATGATCCACAACCTATGCAAAGCTTTTCGTCCACGAACCTGGCCTTTTTCAGTACTTTCACTTTGAATTTGCCTGGTATCCCCGAAACTTCTTTCACCACACTATAGGTCATTAACTCAATATTTGGGTTCTGGCCTATGTCCACCATTTTTGGTGTGAGGATGCACGCTGCACAGTCGAGTGTGGGAAAAGTTTTATCGAACATGGCCATATGCCCGCCGATGGTTCCTTGCTTTTCAACAAGAATTACTTTTTTACCCGCGTTGGAAATTTCAAGAGAGGCCTGTATTCCAGCTATACCGGCGCCAATCACCATCGTATCAGGGTGAATTTGGTGGCCATTCCATGAAGGCACAACCGGAGTTAAACTGTGATCAATTTTCTTTTTCAAGGCCTGGCGTACAGCATCCGGCTCGTTCATCTCCAAACCAAGCTCAGCAAAACTCAACAATTCCACCTGTACATCGGAAAACCCTGTTTCATCTAATAGCTGGCTGAAATACTGTTTGATCTTACCAGGGTACTGTCCTACGAGAACAATTCTTGTCAGCTCCATTTTTTCAATGGTTCCACTTATGCATTCCGCACAGTGCGGGTAGGCGTGTGATGTCCAGGTATTGGCCACCCTCGGTAAGGTTTTGGCATATTCTTCCAGATCCTTAAAAAACAAAAGGGACCTATCCGTCCCTTCTTCATCCAGAAAATAAATTCCTACATTCATTTCTTGCTCCATAAACGATTCGTTTTATGGTTGATTATCCAATCTAAAAACTTAATTATCAGAAGCAATAATAGAAAAGGGAGCGACTGTTTCAAATGATGATCATCAGCTTAAAACATGACTTTCGTCAGTTTTTGAAAAGTATAGTTAGCTAAGCATAACCAGGTTCCTCAACTGCAAGATGATAGAGTTTGGAGTTTAGGGTTTGGAGTTTAGAGTTTGGGGTTTAGAGTTTGGAGTTTAGATTAATAATCATAACCCTGTCTGTTTCTATATGATAATCACTAACGACCAAAGGAAGTCCGTATGATGGATGGGAGTCAATGAGAGTCGGCAAGCCTGCCCGTATGGGTCGGCAGTCCAATTGCCCATTAACTATTAACCATTAACCAACGACCGAAGGGAGTCCGTATGGATAGCTAATGGCCAATGACTAATGGCCAGTGACTAATGACCAGTGACTAATGACCAGTGACTAATGACCAGTGACTAATGAC
>JAUXDH010000126.1 GCA_030618545.1 Chlorobiota bacterium | reverse complement strand
CCGTCAACTTCTGCCAGACGCAAACCATACTTTTCAGTTGCTTTCAGCAGGAGGACATTCATGATCTTGTTGGCGTTTCCACGGCCCAGATGAATATCCAATCCTGAATGTCCACCCTTCAAACCTTTCACACTGATTTTATACGCAGCCATACCTTCCGGCGTATCTTCGGCTTTGTAACTGAATTCTCCAATGGAGTCAATTCCACCGGCACAGCCGATGTACAGTTCACCTTCGTCTTCCGAATCCATGTTAATAAGAATCTCGCCATCGAGCATGCCTGCTTTCAGGTTCTCCGCTCCGGTCATCCCTGTTTCCTCATCCATAGTAATGAGGGCTTCTACAGGGCCGTGTTCCAGGTCTTTGGCTTCAAGAACCGCCATCGCTGCCGCAACACCAATACCATTATCTGAACCTAGTGTCGTGCCTTTAGCTTTCACCCATCCATCTTTGTCAACGTATGCATCGATAGGATCCTTTTCAAAATCGTGGTCGGTATCGGAATTTTTTTGGGGAACCATGTCGATATGTCCCTGGAGAATAATTCCTTTTCTGTTCTCCATTCCTTCTGTAGCAGGCTTCTTGATAATCACATTGCCCACCTCATCACGGATGGTCTCCAGTCCTAGGTCTTTTCCAAATTTTTCAGCAAAATCAATTGCCTTGCCTTCTTTCTTTGAAGGACGGGGAATCTGAGTCAGCTCATAGAAATTCTTCCACAATCCTTCGGGTTTTAACTTCAAAATATCTTTACCCATTTTTTTATCTTTTGTTTACTTCAATATTTATTTTAATCTCTAATGTTTGGCAGTTCCAAACCATACTGCTTTTTCTTGTCTTCTCTTTTTAACATAATGGCAACCACAAGTGCAAGTATCGTTAAACCGACAAAAATCAACCAGGTCGTTTCGTAATTGTAAATAGGGTATTCACCTGCTTCACGCAACAATTTTATCTTTTCATCAAATTGATCACCCGTAAGGTTCTGAGCCTTTAAGTCAGTCATAACTTCCTGTATTCCGGTAGCAACCCCGGGATTGGTTCTTTCCAGAACTATTCCAATTAATAGAGGTATTCCCCACAATCCAAAGTTCTGTATCCAGAAAATAAATGCGAACGCCGAACCTATTTGTTTTTCAGGAATGATCTTTGGAACTGATGGCCACATTGCTGATGGGACAAGAGAGAAAGCAATACCAAGAACAATTGCATTAATAAATGCCATATAAACGCTGGTAATGGCAGGGAGGTAAAATACAAAATGAACAATGATCAACAACACTGATCCAAGGATCATGATCGAAGCACCTTTTCCTTTTTTATCATAAATACCGCCAAAGAGTGGTGTCAGGAAAATAGTTCCAAAAGGAACAATGGCGGGAATGATGCCTGCCCACTTGTCGGACACCCCAAACTTGTTAACCATCAGGTCGGGTCCATATTTGTAAAATGGAAATACGGCAGAATAAAACAAGACACAAAGAATGGCAATCAGCCAGAAACCTTTGTTATCAATAATGACTTTCAAATCAGATAACTTGAATTTATCCTCATCAGAAGCGTCTTCTGTTTCGCTAACCTGTTTATCAAGCTTCTTGTCCATTACATTGTAAACAAGGAATCCTAAAAATCCGATAATGAGGACTAACACGCCGAATAAAACGGAAGTTGGTACACCCCAGGCTGTAGCCATCGCGGCGCCAAATGCCAGGGGAACGAAAGATCCTAAACGAGCGATCGAAACCTGCATTCCCATCGCTATGGCTATTTCTTTTCCTTTGAACCATTTCACCACGGCTTTGGAAACTGTAATTCCCGCGTATTCAACACCAACGCCAAAAATCGCGAATCCCAGGCTGGCTAACATCAATTGCATATCAAAACCCAGCAGTTCGCGACCGCCGAAATCCGTGCTGAATGCATAGTATTTTAGCAAAGCGCCAACAATCATGGTAAATACGGATGCGATCGTGCTGAATCTTATTCCAAACCTGTCGAGCACGAAACCCACAAAGATTAAGGCAAGGAAAAATACATTGAACCAACCATAGGCGCTGAAGAACATGCCGAAATCGGATCCATCCCAACCATAAACCCTTTCAATAATTGGTTTCATGGGTGAGATTATTTCGTTAAATAAATAACCTGCAAACATGGTAAATGAAAGAATTCCCAATGCTGTCCATCGTGCAGATTTAGAATCCCTCAGAGTTTTTTGTATGGCTTCTGTCATATTCTGATTTTTAAAATGAAGTTGCGAAAATAAGATAATTTACACAGCTATTAAAACGATTGCAAACTAAAAGTTAATGGATCAACCGGCAGCAAAACATCCATGTTATGGGAGCTCCTCAGCTTAAGTGGACCAGTTTTTTTGTTTCAAAAAAATCTTCAGAAAAGAACCCGGATAAGTTGTAAACACGCTTTTTGTATCTTTTCAAAGAAGCCAATTCCTTTTCTATTTCTCCACCTTTGAGATAAAGTATTCCATTGTTGAGTTCATTGAACGACTTTCGGTGGAATTTGTAATGTGTCCATTTCATGAAATCGGGAAGGTTGGTGACAGCACGGCTTACAATGAAATCAAAAGAACGATTTACCTTTTCGACCCTTGTCTGACTGGCTTCCACATTTTTCAAATCAATTGATGCAACAACTTCATTGACTACCTTGATCTTTTTACCTATTGAATCAACCAGGTAAAAACTGACATCGGGGAACAGGATTGCAAGTGGTATACCTGGAAAACCACCTCCTGTGCCCACATCCATTACTTCGGTGCCACTCTTAAACTGAATGACCTTCGCAATTCCCAAAGAATGGAGTACGTGATGGACATAAAAATTCTCAAAATCTTTTCTGGAAATGACATTGATTCTGGCATTCCAGAACGCGTAAAGCTCACCCAGATCACTAAGTTGTGACTTTTGCTTTTCATCCAGATCAGGGAAGTATTTGAAAATGAGGTCCGGGTTCATGATTGGGTTCTGGTGGGGTAAATGTAGACAAATATGTTTCACGTGGAGGTGGTATGTTTCACGCGGCGGCGCGGCGGACGCGGCGTGTAGGTTTTATTTCACACGGAGACGCAGAGAGGCAGCGTTTGGAGGGGAGGATAAAATTCCAGACCACAGACTCTTCCTCCAAAGGAGAGCCTTCGGTGCATGTGGGTTGCACGTAAAGACTCTCCCATGTTCTGCTAACACCGGAAGGTCTTTAACAATCAAATGTGCAAAATTGCGTTTCCTGTTCTGACGTTCTGTATGTTTAAGAGGCTATTTTTGTTTGAAACCTATTCCCAAATTGAAACATTCCATTCTCATATTCCTGATCAGTTTTTTTCTGACCCTGTATGCCTCAGCACAAGATCGCATATCAACAGAAGAATACATTGAAACCTACAGGGAAGTAGCCATCAAAAAAATGGGTGAGTATGGCATTCCTGCTTCTATTACGCTGGCACAGGGAATTCTTGAATCAGGAAGCGGCAACAGCGGCCTGGCTCGTAAGGCGAACAACCATTTTGGCATAAAGTGCCACAACGACTGGAATGGCAAAACTTTTCATATGGATGACGATGCCAAAAATGAGTGCTTCAGAAAATACAAAGATCCCTCGGACTCCTACCGTGATCATTCTATTTTTCTAACAAAACGTGATCGTTATGCCTTTCTTTTTGATTACGATGTGACAGATTACAAAAGTTGGGCGAAAGGATTAAAAAAGGCCGGTTATGCAACCAATCCCAAATATCCGCAGTTGCTGATCAGCCTGATTGAAAAATATGATCTGGCACAGTATGATACCGGTAAGACAAAAAAGAGACGATCGGAAGAAATAATTGCAAGTGAAGTTGATTCGACGGCAGTCATCATGTCCGGTTCAGCTTTGGTTGCCTCCATGCAACCGGTTACCCAAAGCGGCACGGGAAGACCTGTTTATGAGATCAACAAAGCCAAATTCATCGTAATCAAACAGGGAGACACTTTCTATTCTTTGGCCAATGAATTCGATATTTACTCCTGGCAGCTTTTTAAATACAACGATCTTGAAAAAAACCATGTGCTTCAGGTGGATGAGATTATTTACCTGGAAAAGAAGAGAAAGAAAGCGAACAAGCAGAACCAGCAACATTCCGTTAAAGAGGGCGAATCGCTGAGGATTATTTCAAACGTCTATGGAGTAAGAATGAGCAGTCTGCGAAAAATGAATGGGTTGTCCAATGACGAGGACATAGTTGCGGGTATGGTCTTAAAGCTTCGTTAGCTCACTCCCCGGGGGGAGCTTCCATTTTCTTAAACCTGGGAAAGACAAGGTTGACCCCAAAATGCAAATTAATCTAAGGTTGAAAAATTCAGGCCTGCAGTCCGGCAAGCTGTTCTTTGATCACTTTGATACGTGCTTCAGCGTCTTCCTGCTTTTTTCTTTCCTTATCTACAACTGCCTGGGGAGCGTTGTTCACAAATCGTTCGTTTGAAAGCCTTTTTAAAACGGAATTAAGGAACCCCTCTGTGTAGTTCAACTCCTCTTTCAGTTTAGCTGCCTCTGCTTCAACATCAATACTGCCTGACAATGGGATGTAGTATTCCTGAGCCCCGACAATGAAAGTAATGGCATTGGAGGGCTTAACTGAAACTTCTTCTATATTGGCAAGATTACCCAATTTTGATACCACCGGGTAGAAGTGGCTTTCATCATGTTTTCCCTTTTGCAGTTTCAGGTCAATAACTTCTTTGTAGGGGATGTTCTTTTCCGCTCTTACCTTTCTGATTCCTATGATAACTTCTTCGGCCTTTTCAAATGATTTGATGATCTTGTTGTTTGATCTATGTAATTCCGGGAGTTGGGCAATGATGATATCATCACCTTTAGCTCTGTCGCGCAGCATATGCCAGATTTCTTCAGTAAGGAAAGGCATAAAGGGATGAAGCAATTTCATCAGGTTTTCAAAGAAGGAAATGGTTGCTTCAAATGTTTCCGGGTCAACCGGCTGCTGGTAGGCAGGTTTGATGATCTCAAGATACCAGCTGCAGAAATCATCCCATACCAGTTTGTAAATAGCCATCAATGCATCTGATAAACGATACTTATCGAAATAATTGTTGATCTCTTTTGCTGTCTTATTGTAGCGTGCTTCGAACCATTCGATGCCCAGGCGATTATTTTCCGATTGTCCCAGGTTCTTATCTATTTTCCAGCCACGGGTAAGTCTCAGGGCATTCCAGACTTTATTACTGAAATTCCTTCCCTGCTCACAAAGTGACGGATCAAATGGCAGGTCGTTTCCGGCAGGTGCCGTCAACAACATTCCAACCCTTACACCATCCGCGCCATATTGTTCTATCAGCTTTAACGGATCAGGGGAATTACCCAATGTTTTTGACATCTTTCGTCCAATCTTATCCCTGACGATACCGGTGAAATAAACATTCCTGAAAGGAATTGTATCCCGGTACTCCAAACCGGCTATGATCATCCTGGCTACCCAGAAAAAGATAATATCCGGTGCCGTGACCAATTCATTGGTGGGATAATAATACCTGATGTCGTCATTATCAGGATGACGTATACCATCGAATACCGATATGGGCCAGAGCCATGAAGAAAACCAGGTATCCACCACATCTTCTTCCTGCCTCAGGTCTTCCGGTTTTAGTGTGGCATCATATTTATCATGGACTTCCTGAAGAGCATCTTTCCTGGATTTTGCAGCCACCATTTCACCGTCGGGTGTGTAGTAAACAGGTATCTGCTGTCCCCACCATAGCTGACGTGAAATATTCCAGTCCCGCACATTTTCCATCCAATGGCGATACATATTCTTGAACTTTGGCGGATGGAACCTGATCTGGTTACTCTCGACAGCTTCAATCGCGGGCTGTGCCAGATCTTTCATCTTAAGGAACCACTGCAGAGACAGCTTGGGTTCGATCACTTCCTCTGTGCGTTCCGAGAATCCAATTTTGTTTGCGTAATCTTCTGTCTTTATAAGACTGCCTGCTTTTTCCAAATCCACTACAATCTCGTCCCTGACAACAAACCGATCCTTGCCAATATAAAGTTCAGCTTCCTTACTCAATGTGCCATCATCTTCGAAAATATCAACGACTTTGAGTTTATGTTTAAGACCAAGTTCATAGTCGTTGATGTCGTGGGCGGGAGTGATCTTTAACGCGCCGGTACCGAACTCCCGGTCAACATATTCATCGATGATGATTGGAACCGGCCGGTTCAACAATGGAACCAGCACTTTTTTGCCATGAAACCTTGTGAACCTTTCATCTTCCGGATGAACACATACCGCGGTATCTCCTAAGATGGTCTCAGGTCTTGTTGTGGCAATGGTGATGTAGTCTTCTTCTCCTTCGACCTGGTAATTGAGGTAATACAGTTTTGACTGAACTTCTTTGTAGATCACTTCTTCATCCGAAACGGCTGTTTTTGCACTGGGATCCCAATTAACCATCCTGACTCCCCGGTAGATAAGGCCTTTGTTGAAGAGGTCGACAAACACTTCGACTACTGATTCACGAAGCGACTCATCCATGGTGAACCTGGTTCGTTCCCAATCGCAGGAGGCTCCAAGTTTTTTGAGCTGTTCAAGAATGATCCCACCATGTTTTTCTTTCCATTCCCAGGCATGATTCAGAAATTCTTCCCTGCCAATATCTTCTTTGTTGATACCCTCAGCTTTTAGTTTGGCTACAACTTTCGCTTCTGTCGCAATGGAGGCATGATCAGTTCCCGGCACCCAGCAGGCATTTTTCCCCAGCATCCTGGCCCGGCGAACCAGTACATCCTGAATGGTGTTGTTCAGCATATGGCCCATATGCAGCACACCGGTCACATTCGGTGGTGGAATCACAATGGTATAAGGCTCACGATCGTCAGGTACCGAATGGAAATATCTTTTTTCCATCCAATGTTTATACCACTTGTCTTCAGTTATTGCAGGGTTATATTTGCTGGGGATATCCATTGAAACCGGCCTTTTAAAGTGAAGGGCAAAAATAGTAAATTCAAACTTCCTGAAATCAATCTCACGGAGATGGAACGAAGAGTTGATCTGCTAATTGGTCAGCCATAAAGACTCTTAAAGCTAAATCAGTATCTATAGTGATTATAAATAACCAGGCCAGATTGTTAAATGCACCGAATATTAATATATTTGGATACCACAGTAACTAAAAAGCAATCGCCATGAAAACGAAGGTTGCATTCAGTTTAACAATTAACCTAACAATCATTCTTATGAAAAAATTTATCGTTTTATTATCAGTTCTTTTAATTGCTGCATCGGCTTGTGCTCAGAAAACTTTCGACAATGAGTTCTATTTCCGGTTTGGTTATTCAAACCCATCATGGAAACAATTTGGTTTTAATAAAGACGACTGGCCAGACGCGTGGAAGAAAAAAGGGTTTACAGGAGAAATCGGAACCATTTTCATGTTGAATAAAGTTATAAATAGTGAAAAAATGGCTCTTGGAATTGATGTCGATTATCTTACTTTCTACTGGCATCAGTTTTCCATTGATCAATCAGGCTCTTCAGTGGATATAGCTACATTGAGGGTTGGTTCAAAAGTTGGCCCCTCATTCACCTTTAGCCCTGCAAAAAGATTAGCATTTGATATATATGTAAAAGCGGATATTAGCTGGGTAACCGCTACTGCCATTGTTATTGACAACGACGCTGACGATGCTGAGGGTTATGGGAAAGTTTTTGCAGTCGGATTTACAACCGGTTTTAACATACGCTATAGTATTTTAATGCTTGGGTTTGAAATCAGCAGGATTAGTCCAAAACTTGAAAATGTTGATGAGCCGGGAGAATACCTTGGGAATTTTAATGACAGTAATAGCGACAGGACGCCTTTGCCTTCTGTGAATTTCACAATAGGCCTAAGTTTCTAATATTTAATACTAACTCAATAAATCAATCATTACTCTAAATACTTAAAAAAAAGAAACATGAAAACGCTAATTAAAATTTGGAAAATCGCGCTTATGATTACCCTGATGGTAACAAGTGTGACATTATTTGCACAAACGGAAAGAGGAACTGTATTTACAGAAGATTGGGAAGGAAACTGGCTCACCGATTGGCATGTTGATGCCGGAACCTGGGAAGTAGGCACACCTACAAGTGGACCTGACAGTGCATATAACGGACAAAATTGTGCTGCGACAGTTCTAGCTGGTAATTATCCTTCTTATGCAGATACCAGATTAATTAGGCATACCTCATTCATAGTACCCAGTGCCGATCAAAATCCCCGATTACGTTTTTGGCATTGGTATAGTTTAACAGATGATGCTGGTAGAGTTCAGATAAAAGTTGGAGCAGGTGGATGGCAAACCATATCTGAGACATATAATAACACGGGCGGTGGTA
>JAUXDH010000179.1 GCA_030618545.1 Chlorobiota bacterium | reverse complement strand
GGTGGCGAAATAACCTTGATAAAAACAGTCTTAAAGTTCACCAGGTTCACCGGCAAACCATTGTCCGTTGCCTTGAAAACAACGGAAAAAGGTTCAAACCTGACGTGAGAACAATTCGTTGGCCAATTGAATGTGGTATGTGCTGTATCATATCCAACCCCGGGGTCAGGTTCAATATAGGCTGGATTTTCAGTCTGTTCAAACGGACCTCCAAAAGCGGTTATGGTAACCTGTGTTCCTTCAGGGTCAACAGCGAAAACTTCAAATTGAAGAAAATCTCCTGCAATAACACAGGTATCATCAATTGTATAAATCTCAGGAGGATCATGGTCGCAGGCCACGATTTCAATTTGCATATCTCTTCTGACAGAGCCAACTTTAAGGCCAAACCTCCATTCAGTGATGACGAACGCGATGTTATATTCTCCCTGCAGGATTGGATTTCTCCAAAAGATGTCACCTGTTATCGGATCGATTGCAAAAGTGTCAGAAGCCAGCGGGAAGGTGTATCCCGGAATATCAAATCCACCGGCTCCTTTGCAAACTACCAACTGGTACGACAGGCTGTCACCATCAGGGTCATAGGCAGCCGGGTTATGAATATAGGTCTTGCCTACACACCCCTTATCAATAGGAGGACTGAGAAGCTGAACTGAATTGTTGACTCCCACAAATGGATTAATTACTATTTCCGATTCAATGTACATGGGTACGTTCACCGAATTAGGAATGTTTACAACTCCGTTGTTTCGGTTTGGATCTTCTACAGAAACAGTGTAAGCCCCGGGTGCGGGAAAAGTGTGCCTTCCTATGTACAGCATATAAGATATATCGTCAACCCCGGGTACCGGTTTGAACAGGGAGTCAATTCTTTCCAGTTCATCGCCGGTACCATCTCCCCAGAAAATCGGCATAAATGTTCTGGTGTCATCCGCAGGACTGGAAGTACGCGTAAACATCTGAATTCTGAATTCAAATGTCAGTCCCTGGATGTGCTTGTAAGTGATCTCAGCAGCACGCTGATGTGTGGCGAATCCAAAACTAACGAATAGAAGGCTGAATATGAGGGTGGATAATAGTTTGCGCATTTCGTAAGTGATGAAATTCAAAACTACAAATTAAAGCAAAACCAATGCCACATTAAGTATTAAGGATTGGCACAAATTATGTGTATAACGCGCAGAAATACACAATTGTCATACATAGTGGAATTTACAATCCGAACTAAATTTGATATTGCTCGTAAAAGCTAACTGTACTTTTCACTAATTTTGTAATGCTTGTAGTACAAGGTTTTATGAAGGTCTCAGAACAGGAAAAAGAACGGTTGGAAATCCTGCGTCGCTACCGAAGATTAATCGAGGTTTGGCATACGCGTAAGGATACCATTGATCGGTGGATGGTGAGGAAAGCTTTTCGCCTGGCTGCTGATGCCCACAGTGACATGAGGAGAAAGACCGGTGAACCTTTTATTTACCATCCCCTGGCGGTTGCTACCATTTGTGCAGGTGAAATAGGTCTTGGAAGAACTTCGATCATTTCCGCCCTGCTGCATGATACTGTTGAAGACACCGATCTCACCCTTAATGATGTAAACGGCATGTTCGGAAACGAGGTGACCAGGATCATTGACGGTCTTACAAAAATTGATGAGATCTCCGATAGTTCCACTACAGCCCAGGCCGAAACTTTAAAGAAAATTCTGTATACTTTATCTGATGATGTAAGGGTTATTCTGGTAAAACTGGCTGACAGAATACACAATATGCGGACCCTTGAAGTGATGCCACGGGAGAAGCAATTGAAGATCGCCTCCGAAACGCTCTACATTTACGCGCCTCTTGCTTACCGCCTTGGTCTTTTCGCTGTTAAAAGTGAATTGGAGGAATTATCTTTTAAATATTCCCAACCACAGCTTTACAGGGATATAAAATCCAAACTTATCCGTCGGGAGAGTCAACTACAGGAATTTATTGAAGAATTCAAGCTGCCTGTAGTCCAGGAGTTGAATAAGCAAGGCCTCATTTTTGAAATCAAATACAATGAGAAAACCACTTACTCCATGTGGCAAAAAATGAGGGCAAATGAGATTCCTTTCGAGGAAGTTTATGATAGTTTCAGTTTGGATGTGATCCTCAATTCGGAAAGGGATAAAGAGAAACTTGAATGCTGGGGCGCTTATTCTGCCATCACCAGCACTTACAAACCCAACATGAAAAAGCTCCACGACTGGATAAGTACACCAAAAGCCAATGGCTATGAGGCGATACATACCACTGTGATGGGGCGCAATGGCAAATGGGTAGACTTACACATTCGAAGCAAGCGAATGGATGAAATTGCTACCAAAGGTTATGCTGCTTACTGGAAGTACAAAGACAAGGAATATGTGGATGCAGGTCTGGATGAGTGGTTGAATAAAACCAAGGAATTGCTTACGGAAAGTGATGAGGAGGCCATTGCCTTTATCAATGATTTTAAGAGAAACTTGTTTTCAGAAGAGATCGTGGTTTTCACTCCCAAGGGTGAAATGATCAATCTGCCTTCTGATGCAACTGTATTGGACTTTGCTTACTCCATTCATACTGATATCGGCAATCATTGTATCGGAGCCAATGTGAATCATCGGCTTGTTCCTGTCGATTACAGAATAAAATCAGGTGACCAGGTTGAGGTTATTACCTCCCGAATCCAGCAGCCCAATGAAAACTGGTATAATTATGTTGTTACCGCCAGAGCCAAATCACGCATCAAAAATGCCATCAGGAATGAAAGGCGATCCTACAGAAAAGAGGGGGAAGAAAAGCTTACCAATTATTTCACGCAATTAAAGATTGAGAACTCAAAACCCAATATCCTGAGACTGATAGAAGCCAGCAAATTAAATGGCCCGGTAGATCTTTATTATTACATAGCCAGAGACCAGGTTGTTTTTAAAGATGTTAAAGAAGCATTCCAGTCTCAGGAGAACCTTGTTAGCAGGATGCGGAGTTTCAGATTTCCTTTCGTTCGCCCAAAAAGCCCTGTACTTGTTGAAGAAGGTGCCGGAAGTGGAAATGGAACGAAAACCAAAGATGCTAGTGAAACGAGTAATTCACAAGAAGATTTAGCTGAGCTGGATTACTATGTTTCAAAATGCTGCAACCCTATTCCCGGTGATGATGTAATTGGTTTATCATTTCCCAGTGAACCCATACAGGTGCATAAAACCGGGTGTACCGTGGCGATCAAATTGATGTCGCAGTACGGAAAAAATATCGTTAAGACCAAATGGAAACAAAAGGAAGGAATAACTTTCCTGGCGGGGTTACATATCAAAGCAGGAGATAAAATGGGATTCATCAAGCAAGTCACTACCGACATTTCTGAAGTTTTCAAACTCAATATCCGCTCATTCAATCTCGATGCCATAGAGGGCCTTATCGATGTCAAAATAACCTTCTTTATTAACAACACAAAAAACCTCAGCAAGCTTATCCAGTACATCAAAAAAACAGATGGTGTGATCAAAGTGACCAGACTTAACAGGTTTGATTGATACCCGTTGCAATCGTTTTCAATCTGCCTTAGCTGCCTTTTTTTTATTTTAAATTAATCCACATAAAAATAAATTATTGTACATTTGCACACCAAATGTTATTGGGCATGAAGATGAATAGCAAGAAAGACACCTTCGAATCCGTAAAGAAAATTTTTACTGAATATCTTGAATCCAGAGGTCACAGAAAGACCCCGGAACGATACACTATACTAAGAGAGATTTACGCTACTGACGGACACTTCGATATTGAAACCCTTTACATCCGGATGAAAAATAACAAGTACAGGGTTAGCCGGGCAACATTATACAACACCATCGAACTGCTGTTAGATTGTAATCTTGTCACCAAGCACCAATTTGGAAATAATTGTGCACAATTCGAACGATCGTTTAAGTTCAAGCAGCACGATCATTTTGTCAGCATCACGGATGGAGAGGTACTTGAGTTTTGTGATCCCCGCGTTCAGGAGATAAAAGAATCTGTTGAAGATCTCCTTGGAGTTGAGGTTGCTTACCACTCATTAACCTTCTACGGAAGGAAAAAAGGAGAAAAGGCGGAAGACAAAAAAGTGGTTAGTAAAAATTAGCAAAATACCTCAGCCGGGCTAAACTATTTTCCTATTTTTGTTTAATAACCAAACCCTGAATTACAGGGTTTTTTAATGCCAAAACCGATGAAAGTCGACGTATTACTTGGTCTTCAATGGGGAGACGAAGGAAAAGGAAAGATAGTTGATGTTCTTACCCCAAAATACGATATCATAGCCCGCTTTCAGGGAGGTCCCAATGCAGGTCACACTATCGAATTCGAAGGCAACAAGTTTGTTCTTCACACGATACCTTCCGGTATTTTTAATGCGAACACCACCAATGTAATTGGTAATGGAGTGATAATAGATCCGTACGTTATCAAGAAAGAGTTACAAATGCTTAATAAGGGTGGGATTGCAGTTGACAAAAACCTGCTTGTTTCCCGTAAGGCACACCTTATTCTTCCGACGCATCGGTTGTTGGATGCTGTGTTTGAGAAGGCCAAAGGGAAGAACAAGATCGGGTCCACACTTAAAGGCATTGGGCCAACTTACACTGATAAAGTCAGTCGCAATGGCTTACGTATTGGCGACCTTGAAGAAAAGAATTTTGACGTTAAATACAATAAGTCACGTAACAGACACCTCGACACTGTTATGCTTTACGATCAGGACTATGAAGATATCACCATCGATGGCCTGCCGTTTTTAGAATATGAAGCAGCATGGCATAACGCGCTGGAGGTGGTGCATAAAATGCATAAGATCAACAATGAGTACTACCTCAACAATGCCCTGGAACAAGGAAGGTCAATTCTCGCAGAAGGAGCCCAGGGAACCCTGTTGGACATCGATTTCGGATCCTATCCATTTGTAACCTCTTCAAATACTACTACCGCCGGTATGTGTGTGGGGCTTGGCATTGCACCATCAAAAGTGGGAAAGGTGTATGGCATATTCAAAGCCTATTGTACCAGGGTAGGCAGTGGTCCTTTCCCTACTGAATTGTTTGATGAAGCAGGGCAAAAACTAAGGGATGTGGGAAATGAATATGGATCCACAACCGGTCGCCCAAGGCGTTGCGGCTGGCTCGATCTGCCTGCGCTGAAATATGCAATTATGCTCAATGGAGCCAACGAACTGATGATGATGAAAACCGATGTACTGAGTGATTTCAATCAGATCAAAGTCGCTACCAAATACGTTATCAAAGGAAAAGAAACAGAAGAACTTCCCGGCGGAGGCATTACCAGCAAACTCAAAAGTGTTTTTAAAGACGTAAATGGCTGGAACAAAAGCCTTGAAGGCATTGAAGATTATGACCACTTTCCTGAAGAAGTGAAACAATACGTCAAATTTATTGAGCAATTCGTTGGCATCCCCATAAAGATTGTTTCAATTGGACCTGACAGAACCCAGACGGTTTTTACTTAAACGTCATCCATACGGACTCCCTTCGGTCGTTGGTTAATGGTTAATAGTTAATGGTTAATGGGCAATTGGACTGCCGACCCATCCATACAGACTCCCTGCGGTCGTTGGT
>JAUXDH010000178.1 GCA_030618545.1 Chlorobiota bacterium | reverse complement strand
ATGGCCACATCACATTTCACACCCCATGGGCGTTCACCCGGGAAGTATTCTACTCCGTATTTATCGGCATATTCGCTGATCCTGCCACGCCTTACGTTTTTCAGGTTCATAACATAGGCGAGTTTTTCTGCATCAATTCCATTCGGATCGTAAATGAATCCGGAAGAATCGGAAAGGGTAACTACTTTTCCGCCGAATTCATTGGCTTTTTCAACAGCGAATTGGGCAACATTACCTGAACCTGAAACGGCACAAATCTTTCCTTTTATGCTGTCACCGCGTGTTTTAAGCATTTCTTCAGCAAAATAAACTGTTCCGTAACCGGTAGCTTCAGGACGAATCAGTGATCCACCCCACTCAATTCCTTTGCCGGTAAGTACACCTACAAATTCGTTGCGTAATCTCTTGTATTGTCCATAGAGGAAACCAATCTCGCGACCACCAACGCCAATATCTCCAGCCGGAATATCAGTGTTTGCACCAATGTGACGGAATAATTCACTCATGAAGCTCTGGCAAAAACGCATCACCTCATTGTCTGATTTACCTTTCGGATCGAAATCCGATCCACCTTTACCACCACCCATAGGAAGTGTAGTAAGTGCGTTTTTGAATACCTGCTCAAAAGCAAGGAATTTGAGGATTCCAAGGTTTACTGTCGGGTGAAAACGCAGACCTCCTTTGTAAGGGCCAATGGCGCTGTTCATCTCAATACGGAAACCACGGTTTACCTGTACTTCTCCCTTATCGTCCAACCAGGGAACACGAAACAAGATCACCCTTTCAGGCTCTACGATGCGCTCAAGTATCTTCGCTTCTTTGTATTGAGGATTTTCTTCCACGAAAGGAATGATGGATTCTGCTACCTCATGTACGGCCTGATGGTATTCCTGTTCACTTGGATTCTTGGCAATGACTTTCGCCATGAAGTCATTTACTTTTTGTTCATATGCATTTGACATTTTTAAAAAATTTTAGGTTAAACATTCGTTTGATGAATCAATATTATTCAATACTGAACTAACAACAGGAGAAATGGAAGTTAATTGAGGGAATTGCGTAGAAAATTAAGGGAATCACGTAGAGATGGATTCACGAATTGAAGACGAATAGTTTATTTGCCGCTAATTCGCTAATGGAATAAGTCGAATCCTGACTTCATCCAGGAATACTACATACTTCCCTTTGTTCCAGACATAGATCTTGATCCTGTCATTTAAAGTTTTGGGTACAGGAAGATTGAAAGAAAATGACCCTTCTATCCATTTGTTTTCATTGGCGCCATCAATCAAAAGATCCCTGGTTTGATAAGAGAACACATCACTGCCTGACTCCAGCGAGCAGACCAACAGCAGTTGATTTGGTTCTATCGCTTCCGGATGATTGTACGCAATATCAACCTGGATTCTTGTTGCAGACAAGGTATCGGAGAATTCCTGGTATATCGCGTCAAACAGGGTTTTATAACTTTTCTGGCTTTCAAGCTTAAAACTCCTGTCACCCTTGTAAACATTTTCCTCCGAACTGTTGTGTGAATCTTCAAAATCCAGGTAAACATTCCGAAGCTTTGGTTTTAGAGAGAGGTCTTTTTGAAAAACCACTATCTGGTAATCATGGCCACCCAGCACCTTAAAATTCTCTTTCGGTTTAAAGACCTTTAATTCCCTGAGTTCTTCTTTGGCTTTGAGCTTATCGAGCGGCATGCGTCCTTCATTTGGTCCAAAGTGCGCGTCCCATACAATGATGCTGCTGTCGGGAACCGAGTTCATAAAAGTTTCGTTGCGTGGCAGTTGTTCCCTGCTTTTGCTATTGTCTCTTGGATCAAAGTTCATTTTATGAGCCAGGTAGACATTGTAATAGTAGATTTTATGCCTCTCAAGTTTGTTCGCTTTAAGGTAATCAGCCACTTCACCCATCATCAACTGAGGTCTTGAAAGTTTAAATCCATACTTGTGTTTGCGAACCCCATCAAGAACAAACAACGAAAGAGCAACAATGAGAACAATCGTAATGAATGTGGTCCACCATGGTTTTTTGTAGTTAAATAAAAAGTCAATTCCCGCCATAGCTGTTAACGCAGCCAGTGGTGTGACAGAACCAATGATGCGGATCAACCCCAATGAGTTGCCAACACCTTTCCACCATACATAAGAATGCGCCGCAAAAAAGAGGACAAAGGATCCGGTAACCAGCAGTAAAAAGTAGAAACTGTCATCAAACTTAAATCGATCGGTTCTAATCCATTTAAACAGCATGATCAACATCCCAAAAAGGAACAGTATTCCAAGCAGTGAACCGAGTATCTGGTGGTTGTAGCTGATGAAATGAAACAGGCTTCCGCTGCCATAAATATCTTTGGCGCTGCCTGTGTAAGGCATTTCTGTAATGAGCCACCAGAAACTTTTGTAAAAATTGCGCCCAAAAAAGCTGATGATAAAAAAGCCGATGCTAAGAAATGGAATGGCAAACCATTGCCTTTTGAATGAGAAAGCGAGAATAAAAAGCGGAAAAAGGATCATCCCCTCTGTGCGCACCATTGGTAAAAATGAAAGCACAATGGCCGACCAGATGTATTTTTCTTTGAAGAAGAAGTAGATTGCCAGGACGAGAACAAAACTGAAAGTTACCTCGGTTAAGGAAGTAAACATCAGTATAAAATAAACAGGGGTAAACAGCACAAGGATGACTGCCGACCAGGACTGATTAAATCTGAAATGTTTGGCCAGAAGCCAGATCAGCAGGGCAGTGCCAAGACCCATGAAAACATTGAACAGGCGAGCGCCATCGATTCCGAATTGGGCGAATGGAGAAATAAGAAGAGTAAAAGCCGGCTTGCCCCAGTGATTGAAAAGCATATCGGGATAAACCCAACCCCAGTGAGCCAATTTGAAATGGCTGAAATGATCTCCGCCGCCAAAGCTGTTTTCCGTATTAAAGACCACCAGTACAAATATGATTAGCAGCATCGTCATCAACGCGCCTACAAGGATATTTTCTGTTTTCTTGTTCAGATTCATACAGTTGGATTATTCTTCTTCAAATGCCTCGATCATCAGGTCATCAAAATAGATTTCTTTCTCTCCAAGGTTCCATAAAAATACTACAAGTCTGTCATCTTTTGATCTGACTTCGGGTGTAAGATAGTCATACGAAATCTTATTCCATTGATGAGGGATCAACCTATTTTTAATATCAGCATCCTCAATCCGGTATGGCCTTAACTTGTAATCTTTTCCGTCGTGTTGAAAACTTACCACTATCCTCACCGGTGTTTCAGCAATATCATGCACAGGATAGACCCAAACGGAGGTCCTTATCCATGCATAATAATTGTCTGTGATTTCTTTGAATGGCATGCTGAATTTAGCCGCATACTTAACCTTATGGTTCATTTTCAGGGAGTACCGGCCTGACTTTTTAATTGAATCCGAAAGAAGCGCTATAAATTTCTCTTCCGTATTTTCAAAATCATTAAGATTCAATATTTTATTGGAATAAGTTCTGTAAGCCGGCATCGTTTCCCCACCCCCTCCTGCCCGGTTGATCAACAGATATTTTTCAATTTCCGGATCTTTTTCCATATTCCCAAATGATTTCAGATAGTATGCAAATGTCATCCGGTCTCTGCTGATGATCTCATACCTGATCTGCCATGTCTGGAAAATATTCAGCGCCACCACAAAAATGATCAAACAGTAGATCAGCGCCCTTTTTAGAATAGAGAACCGGGCAATCTTCAAAATGGCGTAACCCAGTGGGATGCTCATCACGGCATAGGACTGAACCATGGCCCGCTGACCCATACTCTGTGCATACCACCAGTTTGACCAGCTTGATACGATGTAAATGTTGACAATGAAAAAAATGAAAATGGAAAGGAAGATGCGGTTGTTTCGTTTCCACAACAGGTATAATCCCCACAGGGAGAAGAACATCAATGGTGTATAAATGAGCCATCCCTTTCTAAAACTGAAGAGGAACTTAAGTGTGTAAGGCCATAAAAAATCGAAACCTTCACCGGGATTCCTGTAACCGGAATAAATGAGACTTCCGCTGTAGATGAACCAATAAAGAACCTGTATTGAGCCGATCAAAAACAGGACAAGAATAAAGGCAGCCAATTGTGATTTGTAGTTAATCCAAATATTGCCAAACTTACTTTTGAATTCAGAGAAGCTGCTTGTATTCCAAAATACCGGGATAATCACAGCAACCAGCTCAGTCGGTCTTGCCAGTGTGGACAGTCCAACGAACAGCCCCAACCCGATCATATACTTCAACTGAAAACTTTCATGCCATTTGATGGTGTACCACAGTATCAGCGCATACAGGGTAAAGAGGTAGTTGTGCGGCATCTCAGCATTATAGGTGCTGTTGGCAAAATAATTGGTGCCGAAATATACAAGGAGCATTACGGCAGCCGCCACATTATCAGGAAAAAATCTTAACAACACTTTACGGAGAACGATGAGTCCTATCAGTGTAAAGAGGAAGTTATAATACATGAGGGCTCTCTGATAGGGCTTTGAGAACCCATCTGCGGGATATTCCGTGATGAGCGCTGCAAGGTGCCCGGCAAAAAAAGCAGGGGAATACAATACTGCCATTCCCATACTGTATTTCATCATCCAGTAACCTTTAGGCCCCCTGTTTACCTGGTAGAAAGTAGGTGAAGGATGGTATTTTTCAATCAGTTGATCGAAGGTATCCTTATCCTTCAGTCCGGGATCATGATAAATAAATGTTGCCGGAAGATAAAGATAGTATCCAAAAACATCATATTTCAGGTTGTTTTTTGGGGGATTACTTAAGCGAACAAATAAAATTGTGGATACAATAATGAGGATGGCAAGTAAAGAAAAACTGTTTGATATTGAAGTTTTGATCTTCACTTTACAATTTTAATAAAGAGGATCCTGTCTTTTTGATTAGCCTTGAAATCATTTTCTACTGAAAAGATTGTATTTCAGAATACAATAAATAGCACGCATCCCATCCTGCCAGCCAATTTTCTTTCCTTCTTCATAAGTTCTTCCGTAATAAGAAATGCCTACTTCATAGATCCTGACCTTTGGGTATCGGGAAACTTTTGCTGTTACTTCCGGTTCAAAACCAAACCTGTTTTCTTTCAGGTTCAGCGATTTAATGATATCTGACCGGAAAAGCTTGTAACAGGTTTCCATGTCGGTCAGGTTAAGGTTGGTGAACATATTGGAAAAGAAGGTGAGGAATTGGTTTCCAAGAGAGTGCCAGAAAAACAGGATCCGATGGGGATTTCCACCCAGGAAGCGTGAACCATAAACAACATCTGCAAAGCCTTCAGTTACCGGTTTTAATAGTATGTTGTATTCCTGTGGGTCATATTCGAGATCAGCATCCTGTATGATAAGATAATCGCCTTTGGCTTCTTTTATACCGCGATGGAGCGCCGCGCCTTTCCCCATATTTTTTGGTTGTTCATAGAACACAATATTGTAGTCGGCGTGTTTGCTGATATATTCTTCGACAACTTTTTTGGTGCCATCAGTAGAGTAATCATTAACAATGATGAGTTCTTTTTCAAAGCCTCCGATCAGTTTTACATCCAATACCTTATCCAGTATCAGATGAATCGTTTTGGCTTCGTTGTAGGCCGGGATAATAATGGAAAGCAACTTTGACATCAACAAGTAAATTTGAGGGCGCAAAGATAATAA
>JAUXDH010000122.1 GCA_030618545.1 Chlorobiota bacterium | reverse complement strand
TCTGTCGAAAATGCTTACTCCTGCACCTGCAAAATATAAGGAGGGCGGTGCAAATTGATTGATCGACATATAATAACCATCGGGCCAGATCCCGAATTTTGGATAGTCCGGTAAGTTGTCGAATGAATATGCATAACGATTCCACGCACCAGTGGGATCCCCTGTTTGGGATACGGCGATCAGTTCATAAAATGGGCCACTTGGATAATTTGGAAAGGAAAACTGGGTAGCGATCCATCTGTCAGCGTATTGATCATACAGAACAATCGGATCACCATCGTTTGTACTGCTCCATGGACCGTCAAATCCGTCCCACAGGGTAATGTTATCCGCAGGGCCATACAAAATAGTCCCATCTTTATTATATATCGCAAACGATAAATTGATCATCTGAAAATAATGATTTGGGCCCACATCCCCATCGGTATCCGGAGGTGCAACATTGTTAAGGTTGCCTAAGCCGGCGAAGTTTTCATTTACGGTTGCTCCACTTCTTGATCCTGATATCTCATCCTGCAATACAGGGTCCGGGCCGGTCCATTGTTCTCCTTCTTCGAATTCCTGGTACATACCAGTCATATTCTTAATTACATTGTCTTTCCAGGAACGGGGTCTTGTTCCTGGCGGAACAGGTTCGATATCCCTGAGCTTTTTGGATACATCAAAATGTACGGGTTTGATGATTTTTTCCGGTTGAAAAGTCTGGACCTGTGCACTCAGGTATTGAAAAGGCAGGATAATCACCATGCCCAAAAACAGTAAAAAAAAATAGTTCTGTTTCATAACAACATAGAATTAGGTTGTAATTGATTAGTTTTTAATAATTGTTATCGCATTAAAGCAAAAAGTCGGTAGTCAAAAAAAAAGTATGAAGCAATTGTGTCTTGAACTTGTATTGGTATGTGGAACAGCTTCAGCCTTTGTTTAATGGTATGCCCAAAAGTAAGAATTATTTAGCTTGTCTCGAAGTTAGGTGATCTTCTTTTTTTCGTATTACCAATGAGACTATATATCTCTGAAGTCCTTTTTGCGTGATAATTTCAGGTCCTGAAGTATTGATGCTTTCACATTAATGGAGAAGTTCCAGCTCTTTCGTGGTCCAAGAGGAACCCAGTTAAATCGCATCTCCCAGCAATGCAGATCACGGTAAATATTAATGGAGGTATATGAAACTTCATTGTTCGTAAAATCCCAGCCTGTTCGGAAGGTAAACTTCCATTTAGGGGTAATGTTGATCTGGCCGCTCAGTGAAAGGGTTTGAACAATTTTCGACTCCTTTTCCTGAGTGAAATTTAAGTATTTAAGATTCGTTCGGTACTGAAAATTATACCTCAGGTCAAGTGACCAGGGAACGTTCCAGTCAACAAAATCATCTTCATTGTTTCTGATATCTTCCACCAGGTCATCGTCTGCATCTTCAGGCGCTTTTTCTTTTTTCTTGAAATCTTTGTCACCCAGTTTAACTCCCAGACTCAGGTTCCAATAAGTATTTTCCCTTCTGAATAAGTTTCTGTTTACAGTCCATTGGTAAGTGTTAATGGATCTGCCAAGAGAATCAGCAGCATAAGGATTGAAACTTGAGGAATACTGGATGGTAAAGTTTTTCCATAGTGTTGTTCTCGCGCTGATACCCAGGTTGGACATGTTCAGCGAATCCCTTGCAAGGTCATAACTCCAACTGATATTAAGCGCTTCAAGAATCTTCACTTTTTTCATGCCCGTGATGGTATCCTTTCTTGATCGCACTTTAATCTCCAGGACATTGGCAAAGTTCACATTTACGCGGCCGGATTCCTGGCCCGGCGGACTGCCATAAGTTGATCTGAAATAGGCATTGTCGAAGATGGAATATTTCACTTCATTGCCATCACCATCAGTATAAGTTTTGTAATAGCCCCAGAACTCATTCCCGAAATCGGGAGTATAAGAAACACCGACAGATGGTGTAAAGACATGCCGGATAGCTCTTAACGGGCCTTTCTTAAACTGAAGCATCCCATAAATCCTTGTGGTAAGATTACTGCTAAAACCGAAATCCAGCGCATTGGCAAACCCGCCAACTGTATCCACTTTAGTATAACCAACTATTGTATCATTACCATCAATAATGGTGTCATTCGACCAGGATAACCTGGATGTTTGGCTATACATGCGATCGGTGAAATTGATGGAATTGCTTAAAGTGAAATATTTGAAGACCTTTACCGGCAGGCTGATTGGCAATTTGTGGATGGCGCCATTTTGTAGATCACCGAATTGAACATTTCCGGCAAATAAAAGAGAGTCTCTAATGCTTAGTGAGTTACGAGCGTTCATGTTGTAGGAAAAGGCGAGATCTTCGTAAAACCTTTTTTTGCCTCCGCTTTTCCTGAGCGGGTAAAAGCGGTTAACTGTAAAAGTCACCTGTGGTAAACTGACATCTACCTGTTTGGTTTTCGTATTCTGTCGGAAAGTTGTATTTAACGTCAGAAAGTATTTTCCTGCCCAATTTGTTTGGTAGGCAATACTGGATTGGAATTCATTTGACAGGTAATCTTCGGCTGACACGACGTTGTATTTTACATAATTGCTGGTCACAATATTCACATCTGCAGAAAATGTACTTCTGGGTCTGGCTTTTGGATCTTGAGCGAAGACCCATCTGATCCTGAAGTCGGTGCTTTTCGAATAATCGGGTTCTTCTTTCGTGCTTATCACATTTTGCGCATATCCCAGATTAACATAGCCGTTAAATTTGTAACGTTTCCGGTATTTGAAGTTTGGCTTAATGCCCCAACTCCCCCTGCTGTAAATATCAGCAAGTATGGTTAAGTCCAGGTAGTCGTTAATGGCCCAGTAATAACCACCGTTCTCAAGGAAGAAACCCCTGTTTTGTGATTCGCCGTAAGATGGTATGATAATGCCCGATTTTTTACCACGGTTGTTAGGAAAAATCCCAAATGGCAAAGCAAGTATGGTAGGGACTCCTTCAATTTCCATGTATGCGGGCCCTGTTACTATTTTATTGTCAGGGATCACCCTCGACTTTTTGAATCTGAAACGGAAATGAGGATTCTCTTCCAAATTGCAGGTGGTGTAAGAACCATGAAGGATGTTGATGGTGTTGTCATCCATCTTCTTAACCCTTTCACCATGTAAAAACCCCTGGTCGTCTTCTGTCAATACTTCTTTGATTATTCCTTTCCTGGTGATAAAATTGTAACTCATGACTTTTGCCTTGAAGGTCTGATCGCCCTCAGTAAATTCAGGAGCGCCGATAAGTTTACCGGTTGAGTCTTCCCTGCCACGGGCATAAACCATATTGGTATTGAAATCAACCTCAATGATTTCTGCCTTTAAAGTGATGCTTTCATATTTTATTATTGACTCACCATAGAGGTAAACTTTCCTGGCAGCCAGGTCCTGCACAATAGAATCCGAAGCAAAGCGGTCTATTTTCGCATCAATGCTGGATCTGGTGACAGCTTCCCTGATCAGCGTATCGATAATTGTCCTTGCTGTGGTATCTGCAACCAGGGTGTCGAAAACAGGTTTTACCTGACCACCCTGGATAGTTGTATCAGGGACGGTCTGTTGAATAACAGGCAATGTAATCGCCTCCAGGTCGTTTACAAAAAAGGCTGCCAGAAATAAATACAGCCATGTTAATAATTTACCGAGTGAACGACCTTTGGGCAAAATCCTTTGATTTACTTTTGTTTCTAACGGAATTAAGGAATTGTAATTGCAAATATAATTCCAAAAATTAGAAAACTTCCGGATGAAACGACTCCTGAAAATATTTTTTGTATTCTTTATTTTATGCGGACTCCGGATAAATGTTGATGCCCAGAAAAGTACAATTAGTACGGTTGTGATCGATGCCGGTCATGGAGGTAAGGACCCAGGCGCTGTAGGCAAGTATTCGAAAGAGAAAGATATTGCGCTCAGTGTTGCCATTAAGACCGGTAATTATATTAAGAAGTATCTTCCGGATGTAAAGGTAGTTTTTACGCGAACTTCAGATGTATTCATTCCACTTTACAAACGTGCGGAAATAGCCAATAAGAAAGACGCCGATTTTTTTATTTCCATTCACTGCAATGCAAATAACAACACCCGTGCTTATGGTTCAGAAACCTATACCATGGGCTTACATAAGAGTGATGCCAACCTTGGTACTGCTATGTTGGAAAATGCAGCCATTATGTTTGAAGAGGACGCAGATCAGCAGTATGGTGGATTTAACGCCAATGCTCCTGAATCCTACATTCAATTGACATTGATACAGGATGAGTACCAGGATGAAAGTAATTTACTTGCCGCCTACATCCAGGATCAATTTAAGAACAGAGTTGGTCGTCGTGACAGGGGCGTTCACCAGGCCGGATTTTTGGTATTGTGGCGGACAGCCATGCCTGGCGTACTGGTTGAACTGGGTTTTATCAGTAACCTGAATGAAGAAAAATTCCTTAAATCTGACGAAGGTCAATCGTTTATGGCTTCAGCAATTTACCGGGCATTCAAGCAATATAAGATTGAATTTGAGATCGAGAACAAACCGAAAGAGAATGGTGTAATAGTAATTGCAACAGGCCTGGAATACCGGATTCAGTTTCTTACCGAAAGGGTGATGGTTGAACTGTCAGATCCCCGATTTTCAGGTTTGACAGACCTGGAGATGTACCAACAGGATGGCCTCTACAAATATACATCCGGTCATTTTGCTACTTTTGACAAGGCCATGTCAACTTTGTCTGCTGTTAAAGCCAAAGGCTTCAATGATGCATTCATAGTTGCTTTTAGCAAGGGTAAGAGGATTTCGGTAAAGGATGCCCGTAGCCTTGAAACCAGTCTAAAATGAGTCGGGTTTTTAATAATCTTGCAAATAAAGAATGGGTTATATACTTTTGTTAGCGCCAAACAATAACTGGATGATGTTGTTGATCAACCAAAATAAATAGCTGTGAAACGTTACAAACATATTCTTACCGGCTTAACTTTTATCATTGCGCTTGCTCTTTTAATCTATGGTTATAATTTTCTGAAGGGTAAGAATATTTTCACAAAACAAACAATCTATTATGCCAGGTATGAAGAAGTAAGTGGTTTGGAAATTGCAAATCCTGTGCTGATAAATGGCTACCGTGTGGGTCAGGTAAATGAATTGTATTTCGATCCAACTATGAGCGGGGATATTATGGTTGTACTCATGATCGATAAGCAATTTCCGGTACCTAAGGATACCTATGCACGGATCATCAGTTCGGATATCATGGGCTCAAAAGCCGTTGATCTTGATCTGGGAAAAGCCTCTGAACTGGCAGTTAGTGGTGATACGCTGAGTACAAGTCTCGAAGCTTCCTTAAGAGATGAGGTTAACAAACAGGTGCAGCCAATAAAGCGGAAGGCGGAAAATCTGCTTTCATCCATTGACTCGCTGGTAATAGCAATTCAGACAATATTTAACGAAAGCGCTGTGGAGAACCTGACCGAAAGCTTCAACGACATCAGGCTGACCTTTGCTAATCTCCAAAGCACAACTTCCAATATTGACACACTCGTTGATCAGGAATCAAACAGGATTTCTTCTATCCTGGAAAATATCGATTCGCTATCCTACACCCTAAGAGAAAACAGGGAAAATATCTCAGCCATTTTGGACAATTTCGAAACGATAAGTGATTCACTGGCAAAATCAGATATACCCGGTACATTTATCAGGGCGAATAATTCTCTGGATAAACTGGATGCTATCCTTACTCAAATAGAATCCGGAGAAGGATCATTGGGAATGTTGCTGCACAACGATACACTTTATATGGAGGTGACCAAATCAGCCGAAGAACTCAATAAATTGTTGGAAGATATCAGGCTTAATCCTAAACGGTACGTGAAGTTTTCACTCTTCTAATTGGGATTCTTTGTCTTCCTCGTCGTTCACCATTACTTTATCAGGGTTTTTAAAGATATCCTCTTTGGTTAGTGGTCTGTATATTTCCTGCCAGTTAAATCCTTTTAGTGTCCTCATCTCAACCGGTAATTCGGGTTCAGGAAACATGATTTCCTCGGCCTTGATCTGGTAGTTAATTGTCTTCACATCGCTGTCTTCCAGCCGGATCATCATGGAGCTGGCTTCAGCAAGGTTGATTCCCATAAGGTAGCCATCCTCTTCGCGGATATAATAGATGGTCTGGGCATTACCATCCACTCTGATCCTTGAAAGCTCATTATTTACGAAATAGCCCACCATGTCTTTTCCCCTGATCTGGTTGAATGTTTCTGTGGAATCCCTGGAAACTATAAACGCTGTATTGTACATAATCAGCGAATCAACACGGTTGTTGACGATGGCAAGGTTGATGGAATCAGCGGTAAGTTGATTCTTGCCCGACCAGAGTACCGGATTATCATACAGCCGGATGGTGGAGTCGGACATATTATAAGCCATCGAATCACATTTTCCTTGCAGGTCTGACCTGAAGAAACGAACGTTGTGATAGGCGAGCATGCTTTTGGCTTTCTTTTCCCTGTCGGACTTCATCCACATTGTGTCAGCATGGATGTAGAGCGAATCCCGCTCATCGTAAGTGATTGCCATCGCGCTATCGGTGATGTAGGAGATTCCTTTCTTATCCCACATCTCTCCATGCTTTCCACGGATAATCACCTGGTGCAAAGTGTCGAGAACTTCCACTGAGCCAAAAGCCTGACCGTAGTAAGTTTGGTTACTGTAATAAATGCTGTCTGCTGTAATGGTCTGTTCGGAACTGGCAATTTGAGGTCTCTTTGTCAATTTAGAAAAGTCGCTCTTTGTATCGTACCATCCTTCATTGGTATAAATGGTGCTTTCTTTTCCCCTGATAACTGTTGGCCCCTGAAAATAGGCAGTTTCATTATTGGTGTTGTAAATCAATGTATCCGAAAAGGTTGAAGATTCAGGATTCGTAAGCACCACATCCTTTCTGAAATAGAATATCTTGCTGTCTGTCTGGTAATATCCTGTTTTACTCACGAGGATATTGTCTTTGTTTGTTATCGTACCTCCAACATTGTAGAAGGCCATGCGTGATTTTCGATCATAAACAAGATGTTCAGTATTAAGAATGGTATTCTTATCAATCAACTTAACATTACCGAATAATTCGGCCACCCTGGTGTTTCCTTCGTAAATCATCCTATCGCCATACACATCAATACTATCATTGACATTTATATGCACATTTGAGAAGGCTTCGAAACTGTTGCCCTTATCGTTGAGGTAGGCGCTATCACAATAAAACCTTGTGTTTTCATGTCTCATGATCACATCCCCTATCAGTCGCTCTTTACCAATAGCCTCAGTATACCGCTGAACCTTTGTCCGTTCAACGTAAACTTTCGATTTTCTCTGGGAATAACCACTGTATGGTAATGCCGCAATGAAAATAGCTGTTATAATTATTGTGAAGTGTGTATGTAGAAGATGCTTCAAACTGACTTTGCTATTCTTTGCAAAAGTAAAAATATTGAATGCAACATTCATTCCAACAATCAGCGGTATTCATTTTGAAAAAGAATTAATTAATCATGATTTTATCGCCACACAATGTCCTGGCTCTTGGCTTTGCTTCGGATGGACAGACTCCACTGTCGACCCATCCATACGGACTTCCGTTGGTCGTACGGGCAGGCTTGCTGACTGCCGACTGCCGTCTTCTTCTTGTTTCTTATTTCTTAGGCCTTGTGTATAATCTTAACTTCTTACTTTTGCGGTTTGTTTTTTGAAACGTAATAAATGGGCAAATGAGTATTGATCCCAAACACAATTATGCGGAAAGCCGGTGGAGAGCAGGATATGTTTCCCGGAAAGAGGCTTCGCAGAAAGACTACGACAGGATTGGGTTTATGTCGGGACTGGAAGTTCATCAGCAGTTATTGACCAGGGAAAAACTCTTTTGTCATTGTCCGGCGGGTATTTTTAATTCCAGTGACGATTATGATGCCGAACTGATACGCCATATGCGACCTACACTAAGTGAATTGGGCGAATATGATGGTACTGCTTTGATGGAATTTAAAACGAGAAAAGAAATTATCTATCAGCTCAAGAATAAAACTGCCTGTACTTACGAAGTGGATGATACGCCTCCCTTCCCATTGAACCGGGAGGCTCTTGGAATTGCACTGGAGATTTCACTTCTCTCGAAACTGAATGTAGTGGGGGAGGTTCACATAACCCGTAAACAATATCTGGATGGCAGCATCCCGACAGGATTCCAGCGTACAGCCATCCTGGGAGTAGAAGGAGAACTGGAATTGCCGCATAAGAAAATACGCCTCATTCAATTAAGTATCGAAGAGGATTCCTGCAGGGAAATATCAGATGTAGGCCATATACGTGTTTACAAAACGGACCGTTTGGGGATGCCACTTATCGAAACCGTAACTTATCCGGAGTGTATGAATCCTGACGAAGTGATGCAAACCTGCAATTACATTCGTTTTCTTAACAGAAGCACGGGGAAGGTACGCACCGGTATGGGAGCCGGAAGGCAGGATGTGAATGTGAGTTGCCGTGGAGGATCACGGGTAGAAATTAAAGGAGTCGCCCGCACCAAATGGATTCCTGAATTGACACACAATGAGGCTTTCAGGCAATGGTCGTTGTTGCTGA
>JAUXDH010000177.1 GCA_030618545.1 Chlorobiota bacterium | reverse complement strand
AATTCGGCAGGTCGTACTGCAGCCATACCTATTTCAATGTTCATCCTGCCTTCGAGAATATCAAGGGAAGTCATGGTTTCACCGAGGCCTACCTTTACAAAAAAGGCTTGTTCGGGTTTGGCGCCTGCCAGCGCACCGTCACGCCATAGCCCGCTAAGGAAGTTCTCGATCATTGTTTTAGTCCTGATCCAGGTGTTGGCATCATTGGGTTCAAAAACAACGAATTCAGTGGCTTTTTTTACAGACTCTTCAACGAAGATGTAGAGGCGCCTGACAGGTACATAACGCCATTCATTGTCATTGCCGGCAAGGGTTCTTGCCCCCCAAACGATGATACCTTTGCCCGCGAATTTCCTGATCACATTGATCGATTTTCCGGAGGTGGCATCAACATTCATGTTTTCCTGTTCCTCATCGGTAACAAGAACAGTTGGATCCTTCACCATCCGCATGCTTACGTTTGCCGGAGCCTTCCAAACACCCCTGTCGTTGTCAACACGGGCATAAACTCCGGCCATGGCTGCGGAAGGATAGAGGGTTACGTCAAAGGTGTTTTTTATCTCATCCACAATGTCGTTATAGAGCGATTTGTCTTCGATCGCATTATCTACACCGCCAGTTAAGGTATCAGTTAAGGCGCCACTTGGAAGAGCTGCATTGGCTATGTGGGTTGTAGTCAATGCGATAACATTACCTGCAGATCCAACTGTAGCAGCAGTAATCGCCACAACATTTCCTGTTGCTGTGGCGTCAACGAGAGCTGATCCATTAATAATGCTGGCGAGGTTAGTAGCTGTAGCGTCACTATCACCCAAAACAATAGTCCAGTTTGATGCTGCATCTGCTACAGTACCATCAACAGTTACAACTGCCGTAGCTAAGGTATTAGTGTCACCGATGGTCACAGTACTTGTTGCTGCTGCTTCATCAGCCCCTGAAAATACCACATCCAGGGTCATAGTATTATAATTCTGATCCGGGGCAACCCTGTTATCAACAATAACTACATCACCATCTTCATAATTAAAATTGATCATTGTTTTGAGGCTAGGGTAGTAAGCCCCACCATATTTCAGGTAGTCGATACCTACATCTGACCTGAAACCGATTCCGTCATTATTTACGCTGACACCTATCACCTGGGCATCCATAATTGCGAAACGATCCTGTAGTTTGTTGCACTGGGTAACCAGGTCATCATTCATGGTTTTGCGGTTGGCATCGCCAAGAATAATCGCTTCCGGAACCACCAGTAAGGTTACTTCGTCTTCTTTCTCCACAGCATCAAGGCCGGCCTTGAGGTCGCTGTACTGGATATCACTCGTTGTGGGAGGTGAACCCAGGCTGTCATAAGTGCTGCCCACCGATACTACGTAACAAGGTCCTCCGCCATTAGAAAAATACATCTCCAAATTGTAGTAAAGGGTATAGGGTGAACGTTCTGCATTGGTTGTTGTTACACTGATATCTGTGACGGTCTCAGTACCGACCACAAGGTCAGCGAGGGTGACTGTCAACTCTTCATCAAATGCTCCGCCAAATATTTCTTCATACTCCAGCAGGGAAGTGATCCTTATGGGAGTGTTGGCGGCCAGGATTGTCCCATTTTGTTTGCGCATTTCGGTATAACCAATAAATGCCGGGATGGCTGTGGCAACGGGGGCCACGGAAGCCGGTAGCTTTGAGATTTCCTCAACATATACACCGGGTGTTTTGTAGTTGGCCATAATAAATAGGTTTAAGTTTGATTATTATTAATTCTTCATTTTCTGAAATTTCAGATGAATACATATATTTCTGATTCTAACTTGTCATCATATTCCTTCTTGTTACCGGAGGGCGAAGGATTTGAGAGGTGTGGAACAATCCTTTCCGGGCCGGGTTCTTTAAGTAATTCTATTTTCAGCTTGGGAGTTTCAAAGAATGGTATTCGTTCATCGGATTCAAAAACCACAGTCTGCAGATCATTGATAAGTACATCATAATCCATTGTTTCAGCTCCCACAGTTACTGATCCCTCACCCTCGATCGCTGTTATCAGGTTTGATGCAGTAGCAGTTGCTGTTGTACCTGCTGAAAACTCCACTCCTTCAGTAAAATCCACACCATCAATGCTTATCGTGAAGTCTTCGATGTCATTGTTAATGATGGTAATAACGGCGGTGGCAGCATCAGTATCAGTTCCTCCTGATAATGTTTTACCTGACAGGATAACTGCAGGTGGGTTGCCCCCACCGGAATAAGAAAGCGTAATTTCGTTTCCATCGGGACCAATGGAATCAGCAGTCAAAAGAATACTGGCGTAAGCCCTGCTGAACACATTAGTAATATAAGGAGTGCCATTTGCAGTTCCTGCGTCAGAAATGGCAACCGATTCTGATGAAAAATCCAGGTTGGCAGACTTATTGACAATAAAATATTTCCAGGTTGTATTCAGCCTGTTGAATAATATCTTGTATTCTTCAGTATCTCCATAAAGTTCATTATCATCATTGTATTCCAGATCAACAATTCCTAAGATGTTCTTATTCTCAAGTTGATTGTCAGCGTAGATTTCTTCTGTTTTGTAAGTTACTGAACCGTCACTATTGGCAATGGTTATTGTATATTTTCCTTTGGGCTTATCCCTGAGATCGATCTGCCGGCTGTATTCACCATTTGATTGAAGTGTGACAGGCAGGGTGAGAGGCAATGGATCTCCTTCAGTATCCGTGCCAACCGATACCGCAATGTCGGAACGGTCTGTCACAGTTAAAAAGGTAGTAGCAGGACTGCTGTCAATGGAGTAAGTGAAAGTGAATAGCTGGTTTCTCAAAGTATCGAGAATCTCCGAATTCAAAACCTGGGGAGAATTTTTATTGGAGGAGGCTTGAGCAGGATCATTGGTCAGGTAAATAATATTCCGGCTCTGGTATCTTCTTGATAAAGATTCATCGAGATCTGTGATGTTCAGAAAACTGTTGATATCATTTATTTCAATCTTGAAAACCAGGTGTTGATTTGTACCCAGATCAACGAAAGGAGTTACTTCATCATCTTCAGCACGGTAAAGAACTGTTACTCCATGCGGCAGGTTTTTAAACAACATCTTGCCATTTTTAAGCAGCGATTTCGTCTCACCGGTGGGAGTCAATATAATGAACCTGTCATGGCCATCCTTAAAGTATCCATGCCCAACCACAAGATTAAAAAGCCGTGTATAGTTGATGTTGATCATTGTTTTGTTTTGCTGTCAATACCAATTTTTTCAATCGGAATACTTGAATCGAAAAATTCTCTTTCCTGGAAGGTAAGCAGCCTCACTTTGTAAAGAACAGATGGAAGGTACTTGGTGCCAACCACCGACCAGAAGTTGTATAGTTGTTCGAACGAATAGGAATACAATTCAACTACCAGCCGCTGAATATTTGAGTCATAATCAGCGAGTGATGGTGAATTATCCGGTGTAAATACATTTTTAGCCTGGAAGTAAGATATCACAAAAGACAATTGCTTAAGCCCTTCCACATAATCTTCTGAAGTGCTATCTTCCGAATTATCCTGGAAGTTGGCAGAAATAAGCAGGTAGAGGTTGAGTTTGATTTCAGGATTAAGGTATTCTACATTTCCCTCATTATTAAGTATTGACGATCGTTGGTCCTTATAAATCCTTTCTTCTTCAATATTTATTAGTGATACGCCCAATGATTTGTCAGGAATTACAACTCCACTACTTTCAGTAGCTACACTTGTAAGGAAAACCCTGTCAACAGTTGGCGTGCCCGTGCGCAATTTCAGGTGCTCGTTTAGTTCATTTGTCAGGAATGCAAGTGAAGTATGGATCATAACTGCTCTGGCTTTTAGTCGGGTTTAATATAAACTGCCATCGACGAAACGAGAACAGGGTGTAGTTCCTGGTTAAACATATTAGTAGTATCAGTTAGTCCACCATAAATAGAAGGTGGTAAGTCAAGGGGTCAATCACAAAATAAAAAGGGAATAATAAACCGGTAAGATCATTATTCAGTTTCTAGCTTGTTGAGCAAATGTAATGAATATTGACTCTAATAGCAAGTTGAAGCTATGTTAAAGAAATGTTAATTTGGATTTATTCCACTTAATGTTTTCATTAAATGCATGATAGCACAACAGAATTTTCACAAGCAAAATAATTATTGTTGAAATATTGAGTAAAATCAAGTGTTTTTTGAGTCAGGGTTAGCTTCCTGCTCTTTACAAGTTTTAAAACCATGGCCTTCCGGTAACAAAAAACATGATCGCATCAATAAGCAAAATAGGGGATGGCAAATTTACTGCCTTAGATTTGAGAATTTATATACCGTCTTCGACCGGAATTTTTCGCCCGGTTTAAGCAATGTAGAAGGAAATCCTGGTTGATTGGGAGAATCAGGGAAATGTTGCGTTTCTAAACAAACCCCATTTCTCTTATTAAAAATTATATCTCCCCTTGAAAGGGCCCCATCCAGGTAGTTGGCTGTGTAAAACTGAACACCCGGTTCAGTCGTCAGTACCTCAAGTTTTCTACCACTCTCAGGGTCGGTTGCTGAGGCAGAAAGCCTCAAAGTATTATCAAAATCCTTTATTACATAATTATGATCATAACCATTTCCTTCTGCAAGATCGATTCGTTCACCTATTTTGTGAGGCTTTCGGAAATCCATACAACTTCCATCAACATTGCTCAGGTTTCCGGTAGGAATTGACTGACCATCTACCTCTGTATAATGATCAGCATGAATGATTACTTCATGACCCAGAATATCTCCAATAAAACCATTCAAATTGAAATAGGCATGATTGGTTAAATTAAGGTGGGTTGGTTTATCTGAAGTTGCAAAATAATCCATGATTAACTCATTCCGGTTATTCCATGAGTATTTTACCACAACAGATAAGTTGCCGGGAAATCCTTCTTCCAGGTGAGGGCTTGTATAAGACAGGAGTATACTAACTTCATCTTCCGACTTTTCAATGACAGCATTCCAGATTTTCTTGTCGAAGCCTATAAAGCCACCATGCAGGGCAATTGAATCAAGATTCTGAGGCACCTGGTATTCCACACCTTCAATAGTAAATTGCCCTTTATTAATTCTGTTGGCATATCTCCCGATTATCGCCCCAAAATAGGGTTTTGCTTTTTTGTAGGCCTTTGAAAAATAATCTTCAATTTTGTCAAATCCCATTACAACATTTTCTAATTCATCATGCTTATCAGGAACAATAATATCAGTAATGATGCCACCATAATTGGTGATCTTCACTGAGGCGCCTGAATTGTTTGTCAGGATAAAAAGATCAACTGTTTCCCCTTTTTCAGTTTTGCCAAATGGCGATTTGGTAATATTCATTAATGTGAGACTGAGGTAGATTTGAAAAGTAAAAATAGTAAATACTATTCGCCAATTCTTGAATTAAGGCATTAATTGCAGGATATTGCTAATATTACAGTCAATAAAATCAAGATGTATTTTATGCTATTGTATATGATTTTAAAGGCAACTAATAGTAATCAACAAAAGTTGAATCAATAATTGAATTAGTCTATGGCCCATGGTAGATTCGATAACCCTGTAGTAGCTGCTTTGGCGGGCGTGAAAGATTTTTTTTCGAAACAAGAACTTGCAGATCGTCTAACGGAAAAAGATAGGTTTGATGGAAAAACTGTAATCATTACGGGTGCAAACTCAGGCTTAGGATTTGGAATTGCTGT
>JAUXDH010000006.1 GCA_030618545.1 Chlorobiota bacterium | reverse complement strand
CAACTTTGTATTATACATTTATGTATTATACAATATTGTATTGCTTTTTCTATCCAGTATCTTTATTCGCCAATGATTAAGTTTGTATCAACAAATATCAAACCCGGTTTTGATCAATCCTTAATGGATGTTGATGTTGTAATAATTGTATCAGTCATGAAACTTGATGCGATAAAAAAAGTATACTTTAGCAGTATTGGCAATAACTGCTTCGAAATTGCTCATCTTTCTAATACCCTTCTAATCTGTTGGCAATATGATACAAAACGAAGAAATAAAATGCAGTCTTACCGAGATACCGTTCAAAACAACCTTAAGTTTTGAATACCTGATTGCAGACCTTGAGGATATCAGCCGGGATTCTGGTCACCCGATGAATGCATCAGCGAAAGATATCCTTAAAGAACTTATTGAAGTACCCGCTTTAATGGGAACCATTGATGATCTTACACTGGTCAAAAAAAACCAGACCCTCGTTAATAAATTGATGGCGTTTGTATTAAACCCGGCAAACAGCGACCTGGAATTATCTGCTGCCACACCACCATTGATCCCTAAACCATTTTTCTCAACAAAACTTTTCGACCAAACTATCAGGGGTAAACACAGGAAGATGGAAATGGCCAGAGATTTTGATAAAGACAAAATGCTGATTGCCGTAATTTACCAGGCCTACCTTGTTGTGTTGAAGAAGTTTTATAAGGTCGATGTCGACGTTGATGTACCATTCACCTTCAAACTGACGGATGAAGAGGACAGATCAATAAAATATTTCAGGATGAAGGTGAATTCCAGATACACCTCTGTGAAGGTTCATGGAAAACTGAAAAAACTGTCACCCCTGGAGATCAAGAAAATGTTTGACAAAGCAAATGATCTGGATTACTGGAACGAGAGGGTTCCCCTTGATAAGTTCGAATTTACAGGATTCCTTCAATTCGATTACACCGATATCACACAGGAATATGTGATTTCTCAGCTTAAATCGGACCTACTGGATAAAAACTCGATCATTACCCAGGATGGGTTCGATAAAATCAGGGAAAAAGTGAGAGCACTCGTAGAATCTCCTGATCTTGAATTTGGACTGGCCGCGGTGAGTGATTTCAGTTCAAGCATCAATCAAAACATGATCTGGAAAACCATTATTCCCCAATCAGAGTTGAAATGCAAAGAATACAAAGGAACTTTATACGAAACAGCTTACCTGGAAAAAAGGATTGTCTTAACTGACGACTTCCAGGAGCTTGAAAAGGATAAAGTAGTTTCAGCTTTTCTTGAGAAAGGCCTCAGGAACCATGTGGTGATTCCTCTGATGATAGATGAGGAACTGGTTGGGTTGATGGAATTTAGTTCCAAAAAACCCGGATGGTTAAGCTTGATCCAGATCAAACGATTTCATGAGCTTTTCCCGGTATTTGCGCTTGCTCTGAATCGTTCGAAAGAAGAATGGAACGACAGGATCAGGGCGGTTATCCAGGATGAGTTTACAGCCATACATCCAACTGTTGGCTGGCGATTCATAGAGGCAGCTTCAAATATGCTGAATGAAAATCGTAAAGCTGATAACAATTTACTGGAACCTATCATTTTTAATGACGTTATTCCCGTTTACGGTGCAACCGACATTCGCAATTCTTCGGTAGAGAGGAATAAGGCCATCCAGGCTGATCTTTCCGAGCACCTGTCTCTTGTTAAGGGCATTTTAATAAAAGCCATGCATGACAAGGAGATGCCCATACTCAACATCCTTGCTTACAAGATTGAATCGTATATGCACAAGGTAAATTTCGGCCTTAAAGCGGGTGATGAAATAAGTATACTCGATTTCTTCAGAAAAGAGATAGAGCCGGTTTTTAACCAATTAAGAATTAGGGATAAATCGATGGCTGAAAGTGTGGACAGGTACTTTGAGCAAATGGATCCCGAATTGGGCGTAATATATAAAAAGAGAAAAGAGTTTGAGGATAGCCTGACCCGCATAAGTGAAGAAGTAGGTGAACTGTTGGACCAGGAACAAGTGAAAGCGCAAAAGGTGTTTCCACATTATTTTGAAAAGTACCGAACTGATGGAGTGGAATACAATGCTTACATTGGTCAATCTCTGGTAAAGGATGTGGTATATGATGAAATCTACATGAAAAACCTGCGGCTATGGCAACTGCTTACCATGGTTAGTATTGGGCGAAAGATCAAACGAATACAGCCTGAACTAAAAACCAAACTGGATGTCACCCAACTGATACTTGTACAAAGCAGTCCTTTGAGTATTGCCTTCAGGCAGGATGAAAAGAAGTTTGATGTCGCGGGCGCATACAATATCAGGTACGAGATCACAAAAAAAAGGATCGACAAAGCAGTTGTAAAAGGTTCCAGGGAAAGGGTAACACAGGTGGGCAAGATCGCTATTATTTATTCTCTTGCAGATGAGATAGACGAATACAGAAATTACCTCAACTATCTGGTTGCAGAAGGCTACTTAAAAGACTCCATTGAATATCTTGAACTTGAAGACCTGCAAGGCGCTTCAGGGTTGAGAGCCCTCCGGGTGGCTATAGATTTTAGCGACCTTTCTGCTTTGGATGATATTAGTCTGAGCGAGATTGATGGAGTGCTGAAGAATAATTAGGTAATAGCCGCTGATGCGCGAATAATTGCCTCTCTATTAGAGAATCAGCGGCTATCTTTCCGGCTATCTTACAACTCATTTTAAACTATTTTTAATGAAGTTTAATCCAGTATTGTTATGGAGCGACCTCGTATTAAATTAAAACCCAAAACAAAGAATGTTTTGCAGGAAATGTTATTCATCATTGTTGGAATTACTTCAATGATGTTTCTGTATTATTTTTTCACCTGGTGGGGTCTTAAACCATACCTGGGAGAGCACGTCTATGATGCGTATTTCGATACGGGCTATGCCATGCTGGAAATACTTATTCAGGGAGTTACTTTCGGGATCATGTTTGGATTGATCAATCTTCTGGTAGATAACACCGGGCTAAGTAAAAAATCATTTGGATCCATCATCCTCATTAAATCCCTTTTGTACACAGCCGCCGTTTTTCTTTCTCAATTGGTTGTTTATGGTGTATATCACGTATTCAGCCTTGTGCCGGTGGAATTACTGAAGGACATGCAGGATGAGCTATCTCTTTCCATTATGATCTCCATGGGTGTATATTTCATTTGCGTGATTCTACTGATCAACCTCATTCTCCAGATCAACCGAAAGTTTGGATATGGTGAATTTGTTTCGATGATTACAGGAAAGTACCACAAACCCAGAAAAGAACGAAGGATCTTTATGTTTCTGGATATGAAAGACTCAACAGGCAATGCCGAACGCCTGGGTCATTACAATTACAGCCGTTTGATCCAAAGCTGTATTCATGACCTGACAGATCTGATCATCAGGTATAAGGCACAGGTGTATCAATACGTTGGGGATGAAGTGGTTTTAACATGGCCTACAAAAAAAGGGATGCAGGATTTAAATTTCATCAACCTGTATTATGCATTCGAACAGCGTCTGGATGACAAAAGGGATTATTACGAAAAACAATATCATTTCCTTCCTGAATTCAAAGCGGGAGTCGATGAAGGCATCATTACCGTTACCGAGGTAGGTGATATAAAACGTGAAATAGCCTACCACGGAGAAGTACTGCATACAGCGGCCCGTCTGGAAAAAATGTGCAACAGGCTGGGAAAGAAAGTGCTGATCACTCAAAAAATAAACGTTAACCTGCAAGCTGTAAATGGTTATGGGAAAGAATTAATGGGCGAGTTCCAATTGCGCGGTAAGGAACATAAAGAGAAAGTTTATGGAATTTACAGGATTGATTGATTTCAGAAGATCTTTTGAATAAGTTGGAAATCAATACTACCTTAGTCGCAAATAAAATAGGTGAAATAGAGCTGAGAGGAGAGGAAAGCAAAAGACAACGCTACTCTTTTCCGTGCAGGAAAACCACCAAATAAAAAATGACTGAAAGCAAAGCAACTTTAATATTTATACCTGATATCTCCGGATTCACTGAATTTGTCAGCAATACAGAAATCAGTCACAGCCGTCACATCATTTCGGAATTGCTTGAAATCATCATCAATTCAGATATTACCGGTATGATCGTCTCAGAAGTTGAAGGAGATGCCGTGCTATGTTACAATGATGATGATCCTTCCCTGACCGACTTGATAAATCAGTGTCAGCATACTTTCAAAAACTTTCACAGCCATCTCCGCAGATATGATACCGAACGCATCTGCAGATGCGGTGCCTGTGAAACGGCATCACAGCTTTCCTTAAAGTTCATTATTCATGCAGGCCAGGTAGAAAAAATACAGATTAAAGACCACGAAAAACTGCATGGGTCTGATGTGATACTCGCACATCGGTTGTTGAAGAACTCGATAGCTGATAGGGAGTATGTGTTATTTACCGATAATATTCAGCCTGACAATGACACGCTGGATCCTGATGCACCTGACAGACTGGAGATCCGGCATGGAAAGGATTCATTCGACAATTTAGGTGAAGTATCCTATTCTTACATTTCATTGAGGAAATTGCATACCCGGCTACCCGATGCACCTCCGGTAACCTTTCCTGAATTGAGTCAGGAGAAGATCAAATCTGAAAGTACAATTTTCGCTTCTGTTGACCGGGTTTATGAAAACTTTATCAGCTTTGAAAAACGATTGGAATGGAATGAAGACATCAAGGATATTGTGATGCATGGGAAAGGCCTGAATCAGACCGGCACCCTGCATACTTGTCTTGTAGGACCTTACACCCTGGATATTGAATCTCTTGGCAGATTAGAGAATAAAGATCAGATAGTTTATGGGGAGCGGCTAAATGAATTTAAAGGATTAAGGGACATCATCAGTATTTACACTTTTGAGAAAAAGGGAGACAGAACTGTGGTACGTGTGGAAGTGGACTTCAAGATTAAGTCTTTTTTTGGAAGGATCATGAAATCGACAGTCCGTAAAATGCTTCAGAAGCAAACAGAAGATGGACTAAACAAATTAAAAAAGGTAAGCGAAGAAAATGCAGGCTAAACTTTTCATTTATCTACTGTTGGCATCTGTATGTATTTCATCCTCTTACGCCCAGGAGTTTGACAAGTACAGGCTCTTCGAACAGAAAGATTATCAATTCCCATACGAGTTGGCCGAGCCAGATCAAAAATGGGAATTACCTAAAAAGCTGGTGGAGATCTCCGGCCTGAGCATGATCGATGAGCATCGACTGGCTTGTATCCAGGATGAGAAAGGAAATGTGTACATTTTTAATTTACAATCAGGAGAAGTTGAGCGGAAAATATATTTCGGCGAGGACGGTGATTACGAGGGTGTTGAAATAATAGACAAAAATGCATGGATCCTTAAAAGCAATGGCACCCTGTATGAAGTGATGAATTACCTGGAGGTTGAAAACCCGGGAAGCACAAAGTATCCTACAGAATTGTCAAAAAAGAATGATGCCGAAGGTCTGGCATATGATCCCATCAGCCATACTTTACTGATCGCTTGTAAAGGGCATCCTTTCCTTGATGAAAAAGAGGGTAAGGAGTTCAAAGCCTTATACAGTTTCGACCTGGAAAAGAAACAGCTCAACCTGAATCCCTTTTTGTTGGTGGTGATGGATACCGTCAAGTACTACAAAAACTACAACACCATGACCCAACTGGGAATTGAACTGCTGGCCTATTTCGACGGCTCCAAAGGTGACCTGTCGTTCCAGCCTTCTGGTATTGCAATTCATCCCATAACAGGAAACTTCTATATCATGGGATCAGTTGGAAACCTGATGATGGTTTTTTCCAGGGAGGGAAGGATGCTGGCAATGATCAAACTCAGGTCAAAATATTACCCGCAGCCCGAAGGAATGTGTTTCGGCTCTGACGGGAAACTCTACATAGCAAATGAAGGAGATGATAAGAAAGGAACCATTTTAATGTTTGAAGCAAAGAAGCCATTTTGATGTCCAAACAGTTTTGAGGAAATGCATATATAAAACAATCATATCCACGATCCTGCTGTTTTCATTTGCAGCAGGGTTTTCACAAAAAATCTATTATGCTCCGGGGAATGAAAACCGGAAGCCAGGTACATCTGAAGATTCTACCGGACTTTTGTATACCGTTTACCTGATTGGAGATATAAAATATCCCCTGCCGGACAGTGAGAACCTGAAACTTCTTAAGAACCATATTTCAACGGAGAATAAAGAAAGTGCTGTGGTTGTTTTGGGTGACATCCTGTACCCACTGGGATTACCGGATTCAACAGAAAAAGGCTTCGATGAGGCAGATAAAAACCTGAAGCATATCCTCAACACATTTGATGGTTTTGAAGGACAGCTAGCCTTTTTACCTGGTAATCATGATTGGTCAAGAGGAAGAAAACAGGGATTGCAGTCTGTGTTAAATGAGGAGGTATACATAGAACAATATTTTGATCAGGAGAATGTATACCTGCCTGACGGTGGTTGTCCCGGCCCCGTAGAAATTGCCTTATCACAGGATATCACATTGATCGTTTTCGATTCACAATGGTATTTTCATAAATACGACAAACCCGGCACAGATGGCGAATGTGGGTTTGTGGAGGAAAATGAAATTTTCATCCAAATTGAGGATGCCATCAGAAGAAACCGGAATAAAAAAGTCATCCTTGCCTCCCATCATCCATTGTTCAGCGTGGGTAAGCACGGAGGATATTTTCCTGCTTCCTATCTGTTGTTTCCGCTGCTGGAATTTAAGAATTGGTTCTACCTTCCATTACCCGGATTTATCTACACTGGTTACAGAAAATACCTGGGGCATACGCAGGACCTTTCGCATCCGGATTACAAGATTTTTAAAGAGACACTACTGGATATCCTCCTGGACTATCCCAATGTGATTTATGCTGCAGGCCATGAACACAACCTGCAGTATTTCGAAAAGGACAGCCTGCATCACATTGTGAGTGGTGGCGGAGGTGAGGGTAGCTACATCGCGAGAAGAAAGAAAAAGACAGACTTCGCTTACGCAAATGCCGGATTCAATAAATTATCATTTTATTCCAATGGCAATGTCTGGATGGAATTTATCAGTCCCGACAGCAGCCGGATGGGTGAAACCACTTACAATAAAATGCTATTCAGCAAACCCGTATTTAACCGGAAAAAAACAGACAAAGAACTGCAGCGTCTTGATTTTTCTGATAGTGTGGTTCAGGTCAGGTTAAGTGATATTTATATGAGAGGAAGATTTCTCAGGTTCTGGATGGGTGATAATTATCGAAACATCTGGAACGCCCCGGTGGAGTTACCGGTCTTTGATATTGGCATAGAAAAGGGAGGCCTTTCGATCATCAAACGCGGCGGAGGCATGCAAACCAGGTCTATCAGGATGGAGGATAAAGATGGTAAACAATATGTCCTGAGGTCGGTTGAAAAATATGTGGAGAAAGCAATTGCCGAAAACATGCAAAACACTATTGCTGCTGATGCTGTACAGGATGGCATTTCCGCCTCACATCCTTTTTCTGCCATCACCGTCCCTTTGCTCGCCGATGCCGCCGGAGTGATGCATACCAATCCGAAGATTGTCTGGGTGCCTGATGATCCCCGTTTAGGTATCTACCGGGAAGAAATGGCGAATGGTGTGTTTCTTTTCGAGGAAAGACCTGCCGGAAACCGTGACGACATTGAGAGCTTCAATCGCTCGGAAAAAATAGTGAATACGGCTAAAGTCATTGACAAGACCCAGGATGACCCTGATCACAGGGTAGACCAGCAATCCGTTGTTCGGGCACGCCTGTTCGACATGCTGATCAATGATTGGGATCGCCATGACGACCAGTGGAGATGGGCAAGTTTTAAAGAAAAAAAGAAAACAATTTATCGACCCATTCCACGCGACCGCGACCAGGTGTACTTTGTAAATCAAGGTGTACTCATGTGGATAGCCACACGTAAGTGGGTGCAGCCAAAATTCCAGGGATTCGACTATGAAATTAAAAATGTGGAAGGGCTGGGATTCAATGCCAGGTATTTCGACAGGTCATTTATGACCGAGCCTGAACTCAGCGATTGGACTTCGATAGCAAAGGACATTCAAACCAGTATAACTGATTCAATCATTCATGAAGCCATTCGATCCTTACCGGAAAATATCTATGATTCAACCGGCCGCGACATTGAGCAAAAGTTAATCTCAAGAAGAGAACTTCTTCCCGGATATGCAGACGAGTATTACAGGTTTCTTTCAAAAACAGTGGATGTTGTAGGCACCAATGAGCGCGAGCTTTTCGATGTAAAACGCCAGGAAAATGGAGACACCGAAGTGGCGGTTTATGCTCTCAGCAAGAAAAAAGGAAAAGTGAAAGAACAACTTTACTTCCGCGATTTTAAACATAATGAAACCAATGAGGTCAGGTTATATGGACTGAAGGGTAAAGATTCGTTTATAGTAAGTGGCACAGGAAAGAAAGGGATCAAGGTCCGCATCATTGGAGGAAAGGGAAAAGATTCCATCATCGACCGGTCATCGGTAAACAGCGTGGGCAGGAAGACCATTGTTTACGACAGGAAGGATAAAGACAATGTGATCATTAAAAGCAATGAAACACGGCTTCAGTTATCCAGGAAGAAATCAGTAAATAATTACGACAGAAAACAGTTTAAATTCAACAAGACTACTCCCATATTGCTTGTTGGATACAATGTGGATGACGGGATTATCGTTGGTGGAGGAGTAAACATAAACCGCTATAATTTCAGGGATTCTACATTTCATAAGATCAGGGGAAGGCTTGCATTTCGTACTGCTGCATTCTCTATCAGCTATGAGGGCTTATTTTCTTCCATTTCACAAGTATTTGATCTGACAATAGATGCCCAGACAAGTTTTCCTCGCAATGTCGACAACTTTTATGGAATAGGTAATGAGACAAAAAAAGAGTTTGATCAAAAATACTACCGTGTAAGATATCAGTATTCCTGGTTAAACCTGGCCCTTAAGCAGACCATCAGCGATAACTTTTATTATTCATTTGGGGCTTTCTACCAGTACTTCAAAGTCACTGACACTGCCGACAGGTTTATTGGTGATGCCTTTCCTCAATTACTTGATTCGTCGGCTTATCTGCCGCATCACTATGCAGGCATCAATGTGATGTACCAGATTGACACAAGGAACAATGAGGTGTTACCTCAGAGAGGAGTGCTATGGGAAACCGAAGCCCTGGGTTTTTATAGTGTGCGAGAGGAAGGAAAAAACTTTGTTAAGCTTCGCTCCGATTTGAGGTTTTACCTGAGTTTCACGAAAGATCCACGAGTGGTATTTGCCATTCGTTTTGGCGGAGCCATCAATATTGGAGATTATGAGTTTTATCATGCGAATTTTTTAGGGGGCAAAACCAACCTCAGGGGGTTCAGGAGCAATCGCTTTGGTGGTGATATTTCTTTCTACAACAATATCGAGATCCGGTTCAAATTGCTGAACATAAAAAGTTATGTCTTCAATGGGCAAACCGGGTTTTTTATATTCAATGATTTAGGCAGGGTGTGGGTAAAAGGAGAGAACTCAACCAGGTGGCATGACGGTTATGGTATCGGGATATGGCTAACCCCCTTTGATTTTACAGCGCTGACACTGGCCTATAACAGATCCAGTGAAGATAGCTTACTGACCTTTACGTTTAAGTTTTTGTTTTAATGATTGATAATTTTTCAGGTATTATGGAATTTAATAAATAATTATCAAAACAGTGAATCGATACAATTCAACATAAATTAGCGTAAAATAAATCGCTAACCCTCTAATATTTGTCCCGTTAGGGATAAAATATTTATAGTAAATTGAGCACAAAAATAACCGAGTCCCGTAGGGACGATATATAAAAGATCATGGCTAACACATATACACAATTGTATATTCAATTTGTATTCGCAGTACAAAACAGAATATCACTAATTCAACTTGTCTGGAAAAATGAACTTTACAGGTATATCACTGGAATAATACAAAACAATAAACATAAATTAATTGCAATAAATGGGATGCCAAATCATCTTCATGTTTTCATTGGCTATAAACCGCATCAGTTGATACCGGATTTATTGCAGGATATAAAAGGATCATCTTCCGGTTGGATTAATAAGAAAGGGTTTATTAATGGAAAGTTTACATGGCAGGAAAGCTATGGGGCCTTTTCTTATTCTCATTCTCACATTGATCGAGTAATAAAATATATACAGAATCAAGAGCATCATCATAAAAAGAAGACATTTGCGGAGGAGTATCTTGAACTTTTAAAAAGATATAACATTGATTATAATGAGCGTTATATTTTACAGGACGTACATTAAATATATCGTCCCTATGGGACTCTTAATAACATTCTGATTGTGTTTCTATAAACATCAAGTCCCTACGGGACTAAATAAAAAACGATAAGATAGCTACAATTAATGATGAAAATAAATAATCAAGAGATACCCTAAAACCAGGAATTAACGTCCTTAACGGGACATTAATTTTATAGTAAAATAAATAAGCAAGAAAGAGAGTCCCGTTAGGGACTATATATTTGTAGCAAAATTAATAAGCAGACAACCAAGTCCCGTAGGGACCACATATTTATAGCAAATTGAAAATACAGTAAACAGAGTCCCATAGGGACGGCATTGTAAATCCCAATGCTAGCTATAATTAAAAATAAATGATGAAAATAAATGATCAGTTGGTGCAGGAAGCAGGTAAATATGTCACCCAACTTATGGCTGATAAATTATCCGACAGCATCGAATTCCATAAAATCGATCATACGGAATATGTTGTGGAGAGTGCCGAATTTATTGGCAGAAACAGCGGCTTAACTGAGGATGAAATCAATCTTGTTAAACTTTGCTCATGGTTTCACGATACCGGCTATGCAGTAGACCCTGACAACCATGAAGAGGAAAGCATTAAAATCGCTTCAGAATTTTTGTCATCTAATGGTGCAAGCAAAGAATTGATCGCCCAGGTAAAAAACTCCATCATGGCTACCGCTATGCCTCAGCAACCAAAAGATCTGGTTTCACAGGTTCTTTGCGATGCAGACCTGATGCACCTGACCGAGGAAGATTATTTTGAGCGTATTGAGAAAATGAGGAGAGAATGGATAAACATTTCAGGTGAAAAAATAGGCAGGCGCAACTTCCATTCGATGTCATTAAAGTTTTTTAATAAACATCAATATCAAACAGAGTTTGCAAAAAAAGAATTGCAGCCAAAAAAGAAAAAGAATTCAGAATTAATACAAAAAGAAATATTCATGTTAGAACAACAAAAAGAGAAAAAACTTCTCGAGAAAGAACAAAAAAAAGCCAAGCCAAAAAGTTATTCGCGTGGGGTTGAATCCATGTTCAGGCTCACTGCCCGCAACCAGATCAACCTGAGTTCAATTGCTGACAATAAGTCTAATATTCTGATCTCGGTCAATGCCATCATCATGTCCATTGCAATGACTGTGCTTGTTACCCGGTTTGAAGAGGTGCCCAACATCATTCTACCCACATTAATCTTTCTGTTTTTTTGCCTTGTGACGATCGTGTTCGCCATTCTTTCCACACGTCCGAATATCTCGTCTGGCACATTTACCAAAGAGGATATTGAACTCAATAAGGTAAACTTGCTGTTTTTTGGAAACTTCTACAACATGAAGTTAGACGACTACGAATGGGCTATTGGAAAACTGATGAAAAATGATGAGAACCTGTATGCTACGATGATCAAAGACCAGTATTCACTTGGAAAAGTTCTGGCAAAGAAATACAAACTCTTAAGAATTGCCTACAATGTCTTTATGATTGGCATTATCATTTCCGTACTTGCATTTGTACTTGCTTTTACTAACTTTTAATACCTTACTAAGCATGCTCACACAAAAGGAACAGTTACGGTCAATCAATCACCAGATTGATGAAATCATTGAAAAGATCAGGGAAATGGAACATCAGTTTGCTGATGAAATTGCTTCTGTCCATCCTGTTTACCGTAAGAGTGCGCTCAACCTTGTGCATTACCTTGGAATCAGAAGCTTTGACATTGATGATCTTCAGCTACAGTTGAGGGATCACGGTTTGCCAAGCCTTTCGAATGTGGAGGCCCACGTGATGAGAAGCCTTCTTTCAATAAGTTCCATTTTGAATCATCTGCTGGGCAATCCCGTCGCCGAAAAGAGGAAAGGAATCATTTCTGTAAAGAGGAGCAAAAAGATCCTCAATAGAAATACGAAGTTACTTTTTGGTTACAAATCCAGAAAGAGAAGGACGCGCATTATGGTCACGCTTCCCGGATCGGCTGCTGATGACTACTTATTTGTAAACCATTTGATAAACCTGGGCATGAACAGCGCCCGCATCAACTGTGCACATGATGATCCCGCTACCTGGGAAAGAATGATTGCAAATATTCACTCTGCCAGTGCGAAGCTTGCAAAAAGTTGCAAAGTGATGATGGACTTAGGCGGTCCTAAATTAAGGTCGGGATTCATGCAGCCCGGCCCAAAAATAATTCATATCAGACCGGAGAGGGATGTAACCGGAAAAGTTATAAATCCTGCAAAAATCTGGATTGCCCCACCGGAAATTCCACCTCCGGATGATACGGCAAACGCCCAAATACCGGTGAGTGAAGACTGGTTTCAGCATATTAAAAGGGGTGATAACCTGCACCTGAAAGACACAAGAGATAAGAAAATCAAAATAATCATCGCCGGTGCTAAAGGCAATGGAAGGTGGGGGTATTGTTTCACTTCAGCCTATGTCTCAACGGGGACCGAATTAAGACTATTCAAACCGGACAATACCGAAAAACTGGTACATGAAGTGGGTGAGTTGATGCCCCTGGAACAATACATCAGCCTGAAGATAAATGACACATTGATCCTGCACAAAGACCCAAAGCCTGGCGAACCTGCAATTTATGATGAAAATGGAAAGCTACTTAAAACTGCACACATATCTTGTACTCTTCCCGAAGTATTTAAAGATATTCAAAAAGGAGAACCCGTCTTTTTTGATGATGGTAAAATTGAAGGAACCATTGAGGATGTTAGCACTGATGAGTTATTAATAAGGATCTCTTATGCAAAAGATACAGGAAGCAAGCTGAAAGCAGACAAAGGGATCAACCTGCCTGAAAGCGATCTGAGAGTAAGTGGTTTAACAGAAAAGGATAAAAAGGATTTTGAATTTGTCGCGGCACATGCCGATACGGTGAACTTTTCCTTTGTGAATACTGAAAATGATGTCCGGCAATTATTGGATGAACTGGAAAAATATGAAACAACAATAGGAATCATTTTAAAGATCGAAACCCGGAAAGGATTTAAGAATTTGCCTCGCATCCTGTTAAGGGCCATGCAAACCTTCCCGATAGGTGTGATGATAGCACGTGGTGATCTCGCCATTGAAACGGGATGGAAAAACTTTGCAAGTATCCAGGAAGAGATTTTGCGGATTTGTGAAGCTGCCCATGTACCGGATGTTTGGGCTACACAGGTGTTGGAAAACCTGGCGAAAAAAGGGATACCTACCCGGGCTGAGATTACTGATGCTGCCATGGCACAACGCGCCGAGTGTGTGATGCTCAATAAAGGATATCACATAGAAAAAGCCGTTAAAATGCTTGATAAGATACTCAGAAGGATGCAGCGTTTCCAAAAGAAAAAAGAAACTGTTTTACCCAGGCTCGATCGGGCTGATAAACTTGAGTTATCGCATGAACGGTTTAATATTTAATATTGCCGGTTATAACATTTCTCGAAATATTTTGTTTAATGTTAATTACAGATAATAAATCTGTAAGTTTTATTTCCCCTGGATTATCAAATGAAAAAATACTTTTTACTGCTGCTTTGTGTTTTTTTCTTCTCCGTAACCTATGGTCAAAAGAAAAAGGTACAACATGAAAAAGTCTACAAACTAAAATATGCTATCGATGCCCCGGTAACGGCAGGCTTATTTGTTACTTATTATTTTGGATTACAGTCACTGACCAGGAAAGCAAATCCCGATTCGGCACAAATCGCCGCCCTCAACAAAAGTGATGTCTGGTGGTTCGATCGTGCGGCCCTGTACCAGGATGTGTCTGAAATGGACAATTCCAGGAATATTTCTGATTGGGGCTTAAGGATTGTAGGTTTTATGCCTTTTTTGTTATTCATCGACAGAAAGATCAGGAAAGACTGGTATGATATTGCCCTGTTGTACCTGGAAACACAGGCAGTAGCCCAAAATGTTTATATCCTCGCAGGGCCATTATTTACTAAAAGGATGCGGCCATTTGCCTATTACACCGAACTACCTATGGAAGCAAAAACAGGCGATGGTACCACCGATTCATGGTTTAGCGGACATACTTCTACTACAGCCACTGCATCCTTTTTCATGGCCAAAGTGCTCTCAGATTATCATCCCGAACTCGGAGCTAAAAAATGGATACTCTATGCTGCAGCATTCATCCCGCCGGCATTTATTGGAATCTATAGAGTTAAAGCATTGAAGCATTTTCCTACGGATGTGTTTGTAGGAACGGCTGTAGGAGCAGCTATTGGTATCCTGATACCACAGTTCCACAAGATCACCAGAAAAAATGAAGATCTATCAATTGTACCTTTTGCCGGAAAATACACGGGGCTGGCAGTTTCACTCAGATTTTAATGAAGCTTTTGTAATGAGGGTTACATTATCAGGGCCGGCAATGGGCTTGGTATTTCATTTTTAAATATCTATAAGCTATTCTTACTTTTTTACTTTTCCGAATTAATAAATTTCGTACAACTCAAACAATAGTTTTACACCGGGTTCGTTAATTTTGCCTGTTCAAAGCAACTGCATCAATTCAAGTGAAAAAGCACCTGACCATATTCTTCTGTTTTCTGATTTTTTCCGGATTGGTTAATGCCCAGGATACACTGACCAAAAAAGAAGTTAGAAAACAGCAGAAAAGTTTTTTAATTCCCGGCAGGCCATGGACAGTGGAAGTGCCATTGTGGATCCCCGGTTTCGCCGGTGCATTTGCTTACGGTGATGTAGGCTTTGAGGGCGAGGATGGTGCGGATATCGAAAACCCCATTGAGCCGCCCCCGAGTGGAGGAATTGGTGATATTCTGTCAAGACTATTTACATCAAAATGGTATTTGAAATTCTTTTTTCTCACCAGGGTTGTTTATGAAAAGAATAGGTTTATTGGACAATTCGATGCTATCTCAGGTTCTGTTGGAGAGTCTGTAGAGTTTAATTATAATAAAAAGGAGATAGTACAGGCCAATTTCCGAACCACTAATCTCAGGTTGTTTGCCGGTTATAAGTTTATCAATGCAGTGTCGGGAAATAAAAAATTCAGATATGAATTCTTCGGATACCTGGGAGTCAGGACTCATTTTCATAAAATATATTCTGACCTTGATGGTGTAATTAATAAGTTAGACATTAACCCTGTTTGGGTAGAGCCAATCATCGGATTGCAAAATCAATTTACCTGGAAAAGATGGTTTTTTGTGCTTCAGGGCGATTATGGTGGTTACTTTGTTGACTCAAAGTCCTCTTTTATGTTAAGTACCTTTCTTTACTATCGAACTGGAAAAATCACTTCTCTAAAGCTTGGTTGGAATCACCTTAACTTTAATCACAAAGGCACATTTTTGAAAGAGGATTACAAAGTCAATGTCACACTGTCAGGGCCATCAATCGGGCTGGCTTTTCATTTTTAATCTTTTTTCTTTGGTGGAATAACATAAAGTATCCCCCATTCAAGTACATAATTGGTGTTGATGATAACCGGCAACTGAACAGGTCCCACAATATTATTAGTGGCATCCTGGTAGATAACACCAATATCAAAACGCCATGAATACGAGAGCCTGTATCCGAATCCAATCTTATACTTAAACTGGTTGAAAAACCTTTCACGCACTTCCTGTCCAAAATTGTAAAAGGCCTCAAAATATCCGAATAAATACAGATTCTTGTCTTCAACCATTGTTGATCTTAATAATGATACTACTCCATAAGTGCGATTTCTGAACCTGTAGGCCAGGTCGGAAGTCCTGTCAGAATAACGTAACTTTCTTATCTCAAATCTTGACAGATTAGTTACATTCCACCGTTTTGTATCGTTTGTGAAAATCCTGAATCCTGCGTATGGCCTGTATTCATAACTGCGTAGTTTTTCTGATTGTTGCGCGGCTGCACCGTATAAACCGGCACTGGCTTCCATAAAGCGATGAAACTTATAGACTCCTGAAACAGAAAAAGTAAATTCATTCCATGGCGCTTCATTCGAAAGCAGCACATTATAAGCAACAGCGCTTCTTAAGACCACATGGTCGCTGATGTTCCAGCCAACGTACAAGTTATTCCATATCTGAGGTCTGATGTCTTCTTTTTGTGCCTTCAGATTAGAAAAAGGTTGAAGGCACAGTACCACAAATATGATCAACCACTTTTTCATCTTGGTAAAATAATTCCCTGGTGTAAAATTGGCGGACAAAAGTACTTTGTTTATTGAATTGAAATCAATTGTCGTTAATTCTTTAATTTTGGGAGATACTCTTACTTTTAAAACTCTCATTAATATCTTTTGTTAACATGTCTGAATCTATCATTAAATCAATAAAACCCCTTGGGTTTCCCTGGGAAACAAGCAGTCCATTTTTATTTTGTGTGTACCATGCAGACGCCTATCCGAAATTTAACCTATGCAATTAATTAAATTTTCACTGTTGCTTATTCTTTTGTTGGCGTTCTATCCGGGCAATGCCCAATTGACCGGTCAGATTGCTCCCATCAGCAGTAAAGTATCAGGCAGTGTTTCCGGCGGTTATATTTTTATTACACAGTCTACGCTGGATTCTGCTGATGCTTACCCTACTGCCCTTTGCATATTGGATTCTGTTGGAAATCCTGTTTTTTTTAAAGCTTGTACCGAGCAAATTTCTGGTCCGTACACCCGCACCTTTATTGGTGATTTTAAGCTTCAGCCTTCCGGAATGCTTTCCTATTCTTCTCAATTGGCAACCGGTGGTATGGGAATGTATTTGCTTGACAGTAACTTCAAAATAGTTGACTCTATAAGGTGTGCGAATGGAGTGGCAACTGACGGACACGATTTTCTTCATTTTCAAGATGGCTCCTACCATCTTGTTGGAACCGAAGAACGGATGATGGATCTTAGCGGGATGGTGACGAACAATGGGATTCCCGGAGAAGAAAATGCAATGGTAACAGGAAATGTTATCCAACGGTTTGACGCTCAAAAAAATCAAACTTTCGAATGGAAATCATTAGACTATTTTGCCCTGAGCGATGTCTATTCCCAATACTTTACAAAGCCTTCCGAATTAGACCATTCACATTACAATTCAATTGAATTAGATGATGATGGGAATTACATTCTATCTTTCCGTCACCTCCACGAAATAACCAAAATCGACTCTTCTTCCGGACAAATTATATGGCGTCTGGGTGGCAAACAAAACCAATTTACTTTCCTGGGTGACACCATGAAATTTACAGCACAACATGACGCCCGAAGAATCGCTAACGGAAATATCACCGTGTTTGATAATGGCACTTACAACAGCACTCCTGTTGCCCGTGCAATTGAATACCAGTTGGATGAAGTCAATATGACAGCTACGGTGGTCTGGCAATTCCAGGAACCAAATGGGTACAGCAGTCTTTTCATCGGCAATGCCAACCGTCTTCCCAACGGAAATACGCTGATTGACTGGGGTGGTGCCTTCCCGCTTTCGCAAACCACTTCTTTTACAGAAGTTGATGCAGGCGGAACCATCGTGTTGGAACTCGATTTTATTCCTAACCGTTACGTTTCCTACAGGGCAGTAAAGCACAAACTCCCGTTTACTATTAGTCGTCCCGAAATAATTTGTGACGGACAAAATATGACGTTAACCGCACCATCTGGCTATGCTTCTTACCGGTGGAATACCGGGGCTGCATCACAAAGTATAACCGTACAGGATACAGGAACTTATCAGGTATGGGTTGAACAGGGAATCGGATTTGTGAGTTCAGAAAAGTATTACGTTCCCGATATTGACTCCATGTGCGGATCGACAGATATTGTTGAGATAAATAACCCGAAAATCCGTATATACCCCAACCCGGTTTCTAATCATTTATTCATTGAAAATACCGGTATTCAAAAAACTACAGCACAGATCTTTAATATTTCCGGCCGGTTGATTCAAGAATTTGAATTGAATTTCAATGAAAATAATGCAACAAAAAGTATAGAAGTAAGTCAGCTTACCGCTGGGTTTTACTTTTTAAGAATAGGTAATACAAATAGAAAATTCATTAAAAATTAGCGTACAAATTGCAGATATGAAAGATCAATTTCCAGTAATCATCCATATTAGATATACGATTTAGTCTACCCCCCTTTACAACCTACCAGCATTAAAATAAAGGGACATCAATTCACTTGAAAATCGGGGTTCCCGGTTTGCCATAGGGCGAAACTTAACACATCAGACAAACTCTCAAACCGTTTTGATTTTGTGTTGCCGATTCCATGGCCGGCTTCGTAATCGGCCCAGAAGAGTACGGGTCTGTCAGAAGCATTGGCTGCCTGTAACCTGGCTGCGAATTTGGCCGGTTGCCAGGCAATCACTCTCGGATCATTCATACCGGCAGTTACCAGGGTGGCAGGGTATTTTACCCCGTCTTCGAGATGGAGATAGGAATCCATTTCGATCAGCGCCATACATTCAACAGAATCTTTTGAAGTACCAAACTCTGGTATATTTACCGGTCCATTTGGAGAATTTTCCCCTCTAAGTGTATTCATGCAACCAACACCTGGAATCACAGCAGCAAACAGATCAGGGCGCTCGGTCATCGCACGGCCAACAAGAATTCCTCCGGCACTTGCCGAGTAAATGGCAATCTTTTTAGGAGAGGTATATTTTTCCGATATAAGGTATTCGCTGCATGCAATCAGATCTTTCCATGTATTGGGCTTGGTTGTTTTAAAACCGGCTTTGTGCCATTGGTCTCCCAGCTCACCACCACCACGAACATGGGCAATTGCCAGGATGCCGCCTTCATTCACCCAGAGCAATAAATCCGGCCAGAAAAACGGGTTCATAGAGGAACCGTAGGCTCCATAACCAAAAATAAGAACAGGGTTATTCCCGTCTCTTTTTACACCTTTCCGGTGGATCATCGAAAAAGGAACCATGACACCATCGTGCGATTTAACCATCACCTCTTCCGCCATCAAATCAGTGAACTCAGGATATTCTGCAACATCAGAAAGATTTTCGAGTTTAAATTCGTTTTTAGCAGTGGTGTACCTGTATCGTTGATAATCGCTTACCCATCCGGCTATGACAACCCAAACATCATCAAATTTAAATCCCCGCGTCCTCAGATAAACTGACCCGGCAGCAAAAGGCAATTCAAGTTCTGTTGCTTTTTTAGCTGTGTAAGGTTGATAATATAATTTCGATTGAACACCATTTTTTGACAGGGTATAAAACAGTCCCTCTTGTGTCAGTTTAAAATCGGTAAGAATCGCGTTTGGATCTTCCGCCACAACAACTTCTGCCGTTGACAGATCGGGGTTTGCCAACGTGGTTTTTAAGACTTTAAAGTTGGGAGCGCCTTTTGGTGTATAGATGTACAGATGTTTTTTTGTGGCAGAAAAATTATAAACTTCATCTTCCTGTTTAAACAACTGTTTCCAGTTTATTTTGTCCTTGTTGATTTCGCCGGCCGGTGCATAAAATACCCTGAGCCTGTTATCCACAGTATAAGCATAACCAAACAGGTGCCTGCTATCTTTGTCATAAATAGCAACAGGAAAATCTTCTGGCTTGATGCCTAATTCAGGGTAGGCTGCCCGTGAAAAAACATCTCTGTCAGATGCGGGATCTGTACCCAGAGTGTGCAAGTAGGTCTTGCTGTCTTTTTCGCGATTTTCGTCATGGACATCCGCAGATTGCAGTCGATTGAACAGAAAACTTTTATCATCAGGCAACCAAGATGCAGAGGCAAACCAGCATCGGTCAATTTGTTCAGGAAATAATTCCTTTTTCTCAACATCCATTATCAACAATGTAGAACTTTCAGAACCACCTTTTGCAATTTCAAACGCAATCTTGTTCCCATCATTGGATGGAGATAATCCGCTGATAACATATTTTTGTGTTGTATCGGTGTCAAAAGTGGTGGGATCAAAAAGAAAAGATTCCTGTCCTCCATATCCGTCTCTGTAAAATAATTTCCCTGTCTCATCAGCCGGAGTGGTTTTTAAATAAAAATAGCGATTGTCATCAGTTATTCTCAAATAACTAATATTCGACGAAATCCTGCTATCGAAATCCCGCATATTGTCTATAAGCCTTTGCCGACCGGGAATGCTATTCAACACAGACCGTGAATAATCTGCCTGGGATTTGATCCACTCCTGCACTGCAGGGTCTTCCAGGTTTTCCATGTATCGATAAGGATCAGAAACCGTTTTCCCAAAATAGACCTCTTCTACCGGGTCAACTGCTGCCAACGGTGGTTTTTCCTGTTCTTCGACTTTGGTGGTACATTGAGCCATCAATAAAATGGCTAAACCGAATAAAATAGTTTTACTTTTCATAGGTTATTTAAAATTTAAAAGTTTTGGTAATCACCGGGCAGCCGTGTCAATCTCTATTAATTCAATAAATAACCTGCAAATTGTTTTCGCGATGTTTTGCTAAAGTCATTTACTAACACAATCCAAATGTATTAAAAACTTGTCATATTTGATTAATCATCGGTATAATTAATAATTACGACACCCTCCGGTCACAGACTTAAATGCAATAAATCTATTATTTTTGAAAATGCTATTATCGCATTAATATCTCGCTCAAAGTAATGGCTAAAAGAACAGCTTGATTGTTTATGAAAATAATGAGACTTAATAAGAAGTGGATTGTTTTCCTGTTGCTGCTGGCAGGTGTGCTGGCCCTTGCTTTATGGCCTTCAGGGCAACAGGCTCCGATCAAATTTATAGATCGGTCAACCGGTATTGTAAAAACGGAAAAAGTAGCCGGCGAAAAATGGCTGGTCTGGTTGTATTACAATCCGGTTGGTGAAGTTACCTTACAGACTTTAGTTAAAAGAAAATTCTTGTCTTCTGTTTATGGTTATATGATGGATCGATCAAGCTCTACTGATAAAATACAGCCATTTGTGGAAGAGTTCGATATTGATATGCGCATCGTTCAAAAGCAACAATTTAGTTCTTTCAATGATTTCTTCACACGAAAACTTAAAAAAGGCGCAAGGCCGGTGGATACCGTTTCAATCGTATTTGTATCACCTGCCGATGGAAAAATCATGGCCTGGGCGGACATATCCAGGGTTGATTTTATCATTAAGGGATACAAGTTTGACGTTGTGTCTTTTTTAAATGATTCTATGCTCGGTAACGATTATCATGATGGCAGCCTGATTGTCATTCGCCTCGCTCCTAATGATTACCACCGGTTTCATTTTCCGGTAAGTGGTCAGGTTTCATCCATAACCCATATTAATGGCGACTACTATTCTGTCAACCCTATCGCTTTGCATAAAATGGCAGAAATTTTCTGCCTGAATAAAAGGGAATATGTGATCATTTCTAATCCAATCTTTGAAGAATTAATTATGGCTGAGGTGGGTGCTACCATGGTAGGAAGTATCATTCAGACTTACGAAGGAAAAATAGTGACTAAAGGGCAGGAAAAAGGATATTTTGAATTTGGCGGCTCTACGATTGTGCTTCTTTTCGAAAAAGGAAAAATTAACATCGATAAAGATTTATTGATCAATACTGCCAGAAGACTTGAGACAACAGTAAAAATGGGAGAAAGGATTGGTATTGGATTAAGTGATACTGATCCTTAAAATCATTGCGGTTAAAAGACTAATCGCGATGGCCGCTATGATTTCGCAAGGAACGCAAAGTTTTGATTTCTCTTTCTATCTTTGGGTTTGCAGAAAATCCATTCCAATTATGCCTGAATTCGATCATTGGAACATTAACCTGGCGATTAAAGAAGATGCTGAAGAAATGCTTGCCATTATGAAGGATTAAAACTAATAAGGTGAGTAACGATCAAATCATACAACAGACGATCGCATTTGTAAAAAAGCAACTCGCGGATGCAGAAGGCGGCCACGACTGGTGGCATATCTACAGGGTGTGGAAGCTTTCGAGGCATATTGCAAAGGAAGAGAAAGTCGAAAGTCTAATCATTGATCTCGGTGCCCTGCTTCATGATATCGCCGATGCCAAATTCCATGATGGAGATGAGGAGATCGGGCCAAAGCTTGCTTCAGCACATTTATTATCTATTGGGACAGATAAAGACACTATCCACCACGTCGAACAAATCATCAGAAACATTTCTTTTAAAAACTCAAATGAACAAAAGTTCAGATCGCAGGAACTGGATATCATACAGGATGCAGACAGGCTTGATGCTATTGGTGCCATCGGGATTGCCAGGGCTTTTAATTTTGGCGGATTTAAAAACAGACCTGTTTATGACCCCGACATCCAACCCAATCTTAAGATGTCAAAAGCTGAATACAAGAAAAGCCTCTCCCCCACCATCAATCATTTCTATGAAAAGCTGCTATTATTAAAGAACATGATGAATACCTCAACCGGCAGGGCAATGGCAGAAGAAAGGCATCTTTACATGGAAGATTTCCTAAAAAGATTTTATGAGGAATGGGAAGGAAAAAAGTGAAAAACAATGCAACCATATCAATCCTCTTTAGGTCTAATTAGTACAGCCAAACCCAAAAATCATCACATCATTTTGAGAAAGTTTACCTGTTTTATCGCTTTTCTGATCTCCTTCCAATTAGCTGCCCAGGATAAACATGCAAAGGGATACATCCTCAACACCGTAACCGATAAACCAGTTGCAAATGCAAAGATTACCGAAGTCACCAACGGCAACCATGTTTATTCTGACTCATCGGGGTTCTTTGAAATAGATATCCCGAAACGGAATCGTGAATTCCTGGTTACCCACGATGATTACAAGCCCATGATACAAAGGCTTCACCCTCACCAGTCATTAAGTAATCTAATATTTAAAATCACGCCTTACAACTTCAATCTTATCGATACAGCCTGGAGATCCTATAAGAATACCATTATGCTTGCCCCGTTTGAACTCATCAATGGTGCTGTTGCTTTAAGGTACGAGCGATTCTTAAAACCAAAACACTCCATTGGTTTGCATACCTCAGTATACTTATTCGGTTTTAACTCCTATGTATTTGACCTGGGTTACTATTCAGCGAGTTTTAAGGGTATTAAATTGACTCCTTTCTATCGCTATTATCCTGTCAGGTCAAATTACCACGGCTTCTTTCTTGAAGGTAAAATATCTTATGGTTATATTCACTTTAGCGAGCTGACTTATGAATACGCAGGATACTACAAAAAGCGGTTAGAAGTTTCATTTAGCACTTTTGGCGCCACCATTGCCATTGGCTGGATGTTCCGGATACCGAAATCAAAACATGGGGTTGGTAATTTTTCCATAGGCCTTCAAAGTTTCCCTTTCAATGGCAGCACTTCGGTTCAGGCACCCCGGGCTGATGGCACGATGGTAACCTGGACAACGAACCCATACTGGTGGTACATCTGGTCACCGGGTGCAGTTCTTGAATTCAAGTTTACGATTGGAGGTATCTTTTAACTGATCACAAAAACGCCATTTTGTCACACCTGCACAATCCTGACTCACTCTGAATTTCACCCCCCAACCCCTAACTCATAACACTTAACTCTTAACACTTAACACTAATCCCTTGTAAATATATAACTTACCTCTCACCAATCACTAATCACCAATCACTAATCACTAATCCCCACTACTCCCGTTGGCACATCATTTGTTAATCACCTATCCAAACAAAATAATTAACAAATGACTACACAAACAGGACAGATAGACATTAAAACGGAAAACATCTTTCCGATCATTAAAAAGTTTCTTTATTCCGATCATGAAATATTTCTCAGGGAGCTGGTATCAAATGCGGTGGATGCTACACAAAAACTAAAAACACTGGCATCAACAGGTGCATTCAAAGGCGAACTCGGCGACCTGACAATCCAGATCGAAGTGGATAAGAAAAAGAAAACCATTACCGTTCGCGACCGCGGCCTGGGCATGACAGCCGATGAGGTAAAAAAATACATTAACCAGATTGCCTTTTCAAGTGCAGAGGAGTTTGTAAAGAAATTCAAAACCAAAACCGAAGCTGAGCAGAATGCCATCATCGGTCACTTTGGACTGGGTTTCTATTCTTCTTTTATGGTTTCTGAAAAAGTAGAAATCAATACCAAGACTTACAAAAAAGGTGGTGCAACAAAGGCTGTGCACTGGGAATGTGATGGAAGCCCTGAGTATACAATTGATGACATCGACAAAACCGAACGCGGTACTGAAGTTATTCTTCACATTGACGACGAAAACGAAGAATTCCTGGAAGATCACAAGATCACGGAATTGCTGAAAAAATATTGCAAGTTTCTTCCGGTGCCCATCCAGTTTGGGATGGAAACCATCCACGAACCCATCGAAGGTGAAAAAGACAAAGATGGCAACCAGAAAACCAAAGAGGTTCAAAGGCCCGATATCATCAATAACACACATCCGCTCTGGAAGAAGAAACCATCCGAAGCAACCGATGAAGAGTACAGCAACTTTTACAGGGAATTGTACCCCATGACTTTTGAGGAGCCGTTGTTTCACATCCACCTCAACGTAGACTATCCGTTTAACCTGACCGGCATCCTTTATTTTCCAAAAGTGAAGCGGGATTACGAGCTGCAGAAGAATAAGATCCAGCTTTATTCAAATCAGGTTTTTGTAACAGACTCAGTGGAAGGGATAGTGCCTGAGTTTCTTACATTACTCCATGGCGTAATCGACTCACCTGACATTCCATTGAATGTAAGTCGTTCTTACCTGCAGAGTGATGCCAGTGTTAAAAAGATCTCCGGTTACATCACCAGAAAGGTAGCAGACAAACTTGCTGAACTGTTTAAAAAAGACAGGGAGAACTTTGAGAAGAAATGGGACGACATCAAGATCTTCATCGAATATGGAATGATCTCAGAAGAGAAGTTTTACGAAAAAGCTGAGAAGTTCGCGCTATTCAAAAATGTGGACGGTAAATACTTCACTTTTGAAGAGTACAAAAAGCACATCGAAAAAATCCAGAAAGACAAAGATAAAAAGCTGATCTACCTCTATGCCAGTAATGAAGAAGAGCAGTTCAGCTACATAGAATCTGCCAAAGAGCGAGGGTACGATGTATTGCTTCTGGATGGTGTGCTCGACAACCACTTCATCAACACCCTTGAGCAGAAGTTTGCCGATTCTCACTTTGCGAGAGTTGATTCTGACATTGTCGACAATCTTATTAAAAAAGAGGATGAGATGCCATCCAAGCTCGATGACAAACAAAAAGACCTTTTAAAAGAAGTGTTTGAAAGAAACATCGATAAGGAAAAGTTCCATGTGAAATTCGAAAACCTGAGCGAATCGGACATGCCTGTAACCATTACGCAGAACGAATTCATGCGCCGCATGAAAGATATGGAAGCCATGGGTGGCGGCGGTGGGATGATGGGATTTGGAGGACTCCCTGAAACCTTTGACCTGGTTGTTAATGCAAACAATCCGCTTGTAAGCAAACTGCTGGATGAAACCGAAGCTGAAAAGCAGGACCAAACGGTAAAGCAGGTTTACGACCTCGCGAGGTTAGCGAAGAACCTTTTGAAAGGAAAAGAGCTCAACGACTTCGTGAAGCGGAGCGTGAGCATTATTGAATAACAATTGGTATAACAATTATGAGAGCAATCAATTTTCGTTATTTTCGCATACATTAATAAATAGAAGATAAAATGAAAAAGAGTTGGATCATCATCATCGTTATTGTAGTGATCGGATTTATCGCCTACAGTTCGCTTAAAAATAGTTACAACAGTATGGTGGTAGCCGAGGAAGGCGTTACCGCCCAGTGGGCGCAGGTAGAGAATGTTTACCAGCGTCGTGCTGACCTAATCCCGAATCTTGTCAATACGGTAAAAGGATACGCCTCCCACGAAAAGGAAACCCTTGAAGGTGTTATCGAAGCAAGGTCGAAAGCTACTTCTGTGAACATTGATGCATCCAACATGACACCTCAGATGTTCCAGGCGTTTCAACAGGCTCAGGATGGACTGTCATCGGCGCTTTCAAAATTAATGGTGGTTGTGGAAAGATACCCTGACCTGAAAGCCAACCAGAATTTTCTTGAACTTCAAGCACAACTTGAAGGCACAGAAAACCGGATTGCCATCGAGCGAAAAAAGTTCAATGAATCGACAAAGGGCTACAACACCTTAATAAAGAGGTTTCCGAAAAACCTGATGGCAAACATGTTTGGCTTTGAAACGAAACCATATTTCCAGGCACAGCAGGGAGCAGAAACAGTCCCTGAAGTTCAATTTTAATACAAAGAAAATGAGTCCTGCAGCAATTAACTTCTTCACACCCGAAGAAAAACAAAAAATAAAAGGAGCCATCCAAGCGGCAGAGCTGGATACCTCGGGAGAGATCAGGGTGCATATTGAAAACAAATGCACCGAAGATGTACTGGATCGGGCATCCTATCTATTCCACAAACTTGAAATGGACAATACCGAATTGCGCAATGGAGTATTGTTTTACCTGGCAGTTAAATCCCATCATTTTGCCATCCTTGGTGACAGGGGTATCAATGAGGTTGTTCCGGAGAACTTCTGGGAAAACATCAAGGAAATAATGGCTGAACACTTTAGCAAAGGTGAGTTCACTGAAGGCCTGACAAAGGGTATTACACAAGCCGGGTCAAGTTTGAAAGAACACTTCCCATACCAGTCTGACGATGTGAATGAACTGCCGGATGATATCTCATTCAGTAACTGATATCAAAAACGATTGCCATGAAGATAAAAAAAACAATTGCCGTATTTTCCCTTATGCTGGTCTTTTTACTACCTGCTGTTTTAATTGCACAGGATATTCCATCCAGACCGGTACCACCGCGACTTGTAAATGACCTTGCAGATATTTTGGGAGCGAAACAAGAACAAGCCCTGGAAACCAAACTCAGGTATTTCAATGATACAACGTCCAACCAGATTGTGGTAGTCACTGTCAATTCCCTTTCCGGCTATGATCCCGCTATGTTTGCATACGAGATTGGTGAAAAATGGGGTGTTGGTCAAAAGCAGTTTGATAATGGAATCGTGGTTCTGGTTAAACCCAAAAGAAGCGAACGTGACAGGGGCCGGGCTTACATTGCGGTTGGCTATGGTCTTGAACCTGCAATCCCTGATGCCATTGGTGAACGGATTGTTAACAATGAAATGCTTCCTTCATTCAGAAATGGAAATTTTTACCAGGGATTGGATAAATCGACAGATGTGTTGATGGCGCTTGCCGCGGGAGAGATTACGGCTGCCGGTTATAACAAACAAACAAAACGTTCTCCATTCGCTTCACTGGTGCCAATTATTGTCGTGCTGCTGATCTTTGCACTCATTCGGGGTTCAAGGGGCAGGTCAAGCACGATGGGCGGCAGAAGCAGTGTGCCCTTCTGGACGGCATTGTGGCTTGGAGGCAGCCTTGGAGGCAGATCTCATTCGGGAAGCTGGAACAGCTTCTCCGGAGGTAGCGGTGGATCCGGTTTCGGTGGAGGATTCGGTGGCTTCGGAGGCGGCGGCTTTGGCGGCGGCGGAGCCGGAGGGAGCTGGTGAGGAGAGGTTGCATGTTACGAGTTACATGTTTCAGGTTGTAGAAATATCTCTACCAATTTCCCAATTTAACCAATTCAACCGATCTAACCGATTCAACCATTAACCATTAACCATTAACCATTAACCATTTTCCGATAACCTTTTGAGTCTGTTAATAACTCTGGTTGCTGATCACCGATTCCGGATCAGCCATCCATTCTAACATTTCATTTATCTGATTGATTAGATGTGTATTTGAACACTTAAACACCTGATTAATTGGAGTTCTGGCCTGTGTTTAGAAAAAACTGATGCTGAAAGAAGGTCAGTTTTGAAAATTAACATATTTTTAACATTCGAAATTTTACCAAAAACAACAATCTACACGATAACCAAAATATCATGATATTAAACGGTTTTCTTTTGAAAAACCCTTTGAGGGTCAAAGGGTTTCTTTTAATTGGATTATTGTTATTCTTTCTTTCCAACTCTTTTATCTCTTTTTCACAGAGCGCAGAAGCAGAGAAAAACTTTGCTGTTTGTAAAGTCTGTCATAACATTGATGGCCCAAAATTAATTGGCCCTACCCTGAAAGGAGTAACTGAAAGAAGAGAGGAAGCCTGGCTGATCAAATTTATCCAGAACTCACAGGCACTGATCGATGCAGGTGATCCCGTAGCAGTCAAGGTATGGGAAGAAAACAATAAGATACCAATGCCTCCCAATGCTCTGAATGAGGAACAAATCAAGGATCTGCTGCTCTACATTGAGGCAGGCGGGAAGGTCGCGGGATCAGAAGTAACTGCCGAAGTTGCCGTTGAAGAAGAACATGCAATATCGTATGATGAGGCTACCGAAGAATTCCTGGCTGAAATGAAAAGTAATGATTACAGGCATATGCAGGCGACTTTCATTGCCATGATAATCCTGATCCTTGTCAGCCTGTTTGACCTTGTGGTAACCAAGTTTGTCACGCAAAAGTGGATACTCATAGTTATTATGATGATAGCTTTGATAGTGAGCGGTGAGGTCGTTTTCGTTGAAGCGACCAACCTTGGCCGGCAGCAGTATTACCAGCCGGAGCAACCCATATGGTTTTCTCACAAAGTACATTCCGGACAAAACCAGATCGACTGCCAGTACTGCCATTTCACGGCTGACAAAAGCATGCATGCCGGTATCCCACCTGTTCAGGTGTGTCTTAACTGCCACAACCAGGTGCGGAAAGGAAAAATCACCGGCACCGTTGAAATCGACAAGATTCATGCTGCATGGAATGATAAAAAACCCATTGAATGGGTCAAAGTACATAACCTTCCTGATCATGCTTATTTCAATCATGCGCAGCACGTAAATGTAGGTAAGGTAGAATGCAATGATTGCCATGGACCTGTAGAAAAAATGGACGAAATCATGCAGGTAAATGACCTTGGAATGGGATGGTGTGTCGCATGTCATCGCGACCGCGAAATCCAATTCTCAAATAAATTTTACGAACAGTACACTCAACTCCAGGAAGCCGTGTCAAGTGGTGAACTCAAAAGAGTCACCGTAATGGAAATTGGCGGAGATGAGTGTCAAAAATGTCATTATTAATTAGAATTAGTTACTTATTCCATTGAAATAGATTATGGAAAAACAATATTGGCAAAGCCTTGAAGAATATAAAGAACTGAATGAACCATCAGTTCTGGAGTCAAAAGAACCGCGACCTGAATTCTCAGTTGAAGGCCTTGACGAATCAGAAATAAAAGGTACATCCAGCCGCAGGGACTTTTTGAAAATGTTAGGTTTCTCTGTGGGAACAGTAGCCCTGGTATCCAGTTGTCAGATGCCGGTCAGGAAAGCTATCCCATTGCTAAACCAACCCGAAGACCTTACTCCTGGTATACCAAACTACTATGCGTCAACCTTTTTTGACGGAACGGATTACTGCAGTATTCTTGTCAAAACACGGGAAAGCCGGCCCATTAAGATCGAAGGCAATGAGATGTCGGAAATCACAAAAGGCGCTACCAGCGCGAGGGTGCAGGCATCTGTACTCAACCTTTATGATGATGCCCGGTTAAAGAAACCATGGCAGGGAGAAGTTGAATCCAGTTGGAATAGTGTCGACAGGGAAATCATGATGGCGCTTAAGAGCCATTCCCAGCGCAACAGAAAAGTGGTATTGCTCACGTCAACCATTATCAGCCCGACAACTAAGGAGCTGATAAAAGAGTTCATCACCGCCTATCCGAATATTGAATGGATCCAATATGATGCGGTAAGTTACTCTTCGATCCGGAAAGCCAACGAATTGAATTTCGGTAAATCGGTCATTCCGTATTACAATTTTGACAAAGCCAATGTGATCGTTGGATTTAATGCTGATTTCCTTGGAAACTGGATTCTTCCTGTAACGTTCACCAAACAGTTTTCATCAAGAAGAAAACTGACCGTTGGCAACAGCGACATGAACCGTCTATACCAGTTCGAAAGTCGTTTGTCGCTTACGGGTTCCAATGCGGATTACCGAATAGGTATCCGTCCTTCAGACGAAGGAGCTGTGCTGCTCAACCTTTACAATGAGATCGCAAAAGCTGTTGGAGGACAAACATACAATGCGCCTGCCGCATCAATTGATGTTAAAAAAGCAGCCGCAGACCTGCTAAAGAACAAAGGGAAATCCCTGGTGGTATCAGGCACAAATGACCTGAGCATCCAGCTTATTGTAAATGCCATCAACAGTTTGCTTGGCAATTATGGCACAACCATCGACCTCACTCGCCCAATTAACCTGAAACAGGGCGATGAGGAGGACATGCAACGACTCGTCAAAGAAATGAACGAGGGTAAAGTTTATGGATTGTTGGCTCATAATGTGAACCCTGCTTATGATTTTCCTGACAGGTCTTCTTTCAAATCAGGTATGAAGAAGGTAGCGCTCACGGTATCATTTGCTGAAACAAGAGACGAAACAGCACAGCTATGTGATTTCGTATGCACCTCCAGCAACTACCTGGAATCATGGGATGACAGTGAGCCCGTTCTTGGTTCATTCAGTTTTACCCAGCCTGCCATCAGGCCAATATTCAATACGCGACAGTTTCAGGACAGCCTGATCAAGTGGATTGGTCTAAAGGTGGATTACAGCACCTACATGGAAGAGTACTGGAAAGCCATGCTCGACCAACATGAAGAGGATGTTAACAATTTCGATGAGTTTTGGAATAAGTTCAAACATGATGGTGCAATTCATCACGTATTCGATCAAACAGACCAGCCAGGTTTTACTCCCCATGAATTAAAGGCTGTTGCTTCAAAGTCTGAGGGAATTGAGGTTGTCCTTTACGAAAAGCTGGCTATCGGAACAGGGAAGTACACCAACAACCCGTGGCTGCTTGAAATGCCTGATCCCATTACCACTGCAACCTGGGATAATTATGTATGCGTCCCCGTTGGCTATGCGGATCAGATGGGTTTAAAACATGAAGATGTTGTTAAGGTAAACGGCGAATTCGAATTACCGGTGATTATCCAACCGGGACAACCCCAGGGTACGGTAGCTATCGCACTTGGATATGGCCGTACCAGTGCCGGCAAAGCAGGAACCGGCGTAGGGAAAAACGTCTACCACCTGATGAATACCAGAAAGGGATATGCTGATGTTTCAGGCACAACTGTAACCATAGAAAAAACAGCTAAGTCTTTCCCCCTGGCGTGTACGCAGACGCACCACAACATGGAAGGTCGTCCTTTGGCTCGTGAAACTACACTCCCCGAATACAAAGCAGATCCGGGATCCGGTAATGCACAGCACAAAATTGATGATAAGGATAACGTAACACTTTATGCCAAAATCGATTACGACGGTATCCACTGGGGAATGACCATTGACCTGACAAGTTGTACAGGTTGTGGCAACTGTATCATCGCCTGCCAGTCGGAGAATAACGTAGCAGTTATTGGAAAGGACCAGATTCGCAAACGTCGTGTGATGCACTGGCTTCGTCTGGACAGGTATTACTCTTCAGATCCTGACAATCCCGATGTGTACCACATGCCGGTAATGTGCCAGCACTGTGACAATGCGCCCTGTGAAAATGTTTGCCCCGTGGCAGCAACCAACCACAGTGCGGAGGGATTAAACCAGATGGCTTACAACCGCTGCATTGGAACAAGGTACTGTGTAAACAACTGCCCTTACAAGGTGCGCCGTTTCAACTGGTATGATTTTGTGAACAACAACAAGTTTGATTACAACCTGAACAGTGATCTGGGTAAAATGGTGCTGAATCCGGATGTTATCGTTCGACAAAGAGGAGTAGTTGAAAAATGTTCACTCTGTGTGCAGAGGCTGCAGGAAGTAAAACTGACAGCTAAGATGGAAAACCGCGCAATTGTTGATGGCGAAGTGCAAACAGCTTGTTCACAAAGTTGTCCTGCCGGAGCTATACAGTTTGGTAACCTGAAAGATGAAAAAAGCGTGGTTTCTCAAAACAATAAGGAAGGAAGAATGTATCACCTGCTTGAGTATTTGCATACACTTCCTTCAACTAGTTACCTGACAATGGTCAGAAACAGGGATGCATAATAACTTAATGATCAAAGACTAAAACAGTTTAAAATGTATAATACCAAAGTCAGAGGAGTATTAATTCAGGGCAATAAGACTTATGCCGATGTCTCCCGGGATATCATCAGGCCGATGGATGAAAAAGCGCCCATGTGGTGGCGGGTTTCTATCTTCCTGGCCACGGGAGCTCTTTTCTGGGGCGTTTGGGGATTTTACAACACCATCTCTGTTGGAATCGGAGAATGGGGCCTGAATAACAACGTTGCCTGGGGCTGGGCCATCATCAACTTTGTGTGGTGGATCGGTATCGGGCATGCCGGAACGGCCTTTTCGATATTCCTGCTAATCCTGAGACAGAAGTGGCGGACATCAATAAACCGTGCCGCAGAAGCCATGACCATCTTTGCGGTTATGTCCGCAGGGCTTTTCCCTTTGATTCACATGGGACGTATCTGGGATGGTTTCTTTATCTTTCCTTACTGGAATACGCGTGGGCCTTTATGGGATAACTTCAACTCCCCCCTGTTTTGGGATGTTGTAGCCATCTCTACCTATTTCATGGCTTCCTTCGTTTTCTGGTACATGGGCATGATACCGGATTTTGCCACCATCCGGGAACGCACAACATCTAAGATCAAAAACAAAATATACGGTATCCTGAGTTTCGGATGGATAGGCAATGCACGTGGCTGGCTGCGCTTCGAAACGGCAGCTATCCTGCTCGGTGGAATGGCGGCGCCGCTCGTGGTTTCAGTTCACTCCATCGTTTCCATGGACTTTTCCGTATCAGTTGTCCCGGGCTGGCACACTACCATTTTCCCGCCCTATTTTGTGATAGGCGCCATCTTCTCCGGTTTCGGTATGGTGCTTACACTGATGATTGTCCTGAGAAAACTCTACCGCTTTAAAGATTACGTTACGGATGGACATCTGGATGCCATTACGCGTATCCTGACATTTATTTCACTGATCATGGGTACGGCTTACCTTACGGAACTTTTTATGGCCTGGTATTCCGGTAGCGAATATGAGATGTTTACTTTCATGAAAAACAGGGTGACGGGTGAATATAAATATGCTTTCTGGACGATGATAACCTGTAACGCGATTATACCTCAACTGTTCTGGTCAAAGAAAATACGAAAAAACATTACCATGGTATTTATCATATCACTGTTCATCAACCTGGGCATGTGGTTCGAAAGGTACGTGATCGTTGTTACATCGCTTTCCAAAGATTTTCTGCCGGCAACATGGGCAACTTATTCTCCAACCATCACTGAGATTGCAATTTTTGTGGGTACTATCGGGCTGTTCCTGCTTGGTGTGCTGGCATTCTTCCGCTTTGTACCGACCATAGCGATCAGTGAAGTGAAGGGTGTTTTAAAAGAAACAACAACATTAAAATCATTTACCGATGAGTAACACTAACATAATCGGCATATACGAAGACGAAACCATTTTACTGGATGCGATGGATGAACTCCAGAAAAATGATGTCAAGATAAAAGATGTGTTCTCACCCATACCCATACATGGTGTATTTGAAAAACTTGGCATAACAACCAGGTTGCCTCTTGCAACATTCATTTATGGAGTCGTTGGCACCATTTCGGTATTTGCCTTCCTTTACTGGACTTCCGTGGTAAGCTATCCTTTGAAGTTCGGCGGAAAGCCGCTGAATACCTTATCATTCATTATCATCATGTTTGTGCTGACCATTTTTGTCGGTACCCTGTTTACATTTCTCACCTATTTTATCAGAGAGAAAATGTATCCTGGTAAAGAAGTTGAACTTCCGGTACCAACAACCACCCACGATCAGTTTGCGATATTGATTGAGAAAACGCCCGGGATGAAAGATGCAGAAGTCAAGAAGATCCAGGACCTGCTGACAAAAACAGGAGCCATTGAGGTTAAAGATTCCGATGTTGAATATGATAATTAAAAAACATATCAAAATGAAATATACGCGACTGATAATCCTGGTGCTGATACCCCTGGTATTTATTTCGTGCAACAGAAATAAAAACAATCCGGGGTTCGATTACATGGGTTCACACGATATGTATTACACCAAGTTTTACAAAGCTTACTCGGATAATCCCTACCTGAACGACAGCATGACCAACCAACTGCCTGCCGAAGGAGCCATTGCAAGAGGTAAAATGCCTTTCCCCTACCCTGGCGCCACAATTGCCGACAGGGCTGTAAACCAGGCAAAAGCAGGAAGGGAACTAAATTATCCTATGGCGGCAGATGCCCAATCTTTAGAACGAGGCAAGGAGCATTACAGGATATTTTGCAGCAGTTGTCATGGAGATCAGGGCGAAGGTGATGGTCATTTGCATACGAGTGGATTGTTCCCTGCCAAGCCAACTTCACTGGTTGAAGCTTATGTACAGGGCAAACCTGATGGCGAGATTTATTACGTTATTACAATGGGATCAGTGGCAGGATTAATGGGGCCTCATGGAAGCCAGATCTTGCCGGAAGACCGATGGGCAATCATTAACTATGTCAGGGAACTGGCTAAATAATTAAAGTTGGTATTAAAATAAAACTCACGATAAAATGGATAAAAAATTACAGACCGGCGAAGGATTCAAAGTAATCACGCTTGTTCTGATTGCATTTGGCTTATTTACGGTACTCGCTGGTTTTTTTACCGGAGAAGGAACCCGTACCTGGGCCAACCTGCTGCTGAACAATTATTATTTTCTGTCCGTTACCATTGGAGCAACATTCTGGATGGCTCTGCAGGCGGTTACCCAATCCGGCTGGTCCTCGGCATACATCCGCATACCGCAGGCTATGAGCAATTACCTGATCGTATCCTTTGTGTTGTGGATTTTCATGTTCATGGGCCTGCACGACCTTTATCACTGGACGCATGTCGATGCCGTTCAACATGACGCCATCCTGCTGCACAAAGCTCCTTATCTGAATGTTCCGTTTCTCACTATCAGGTTCGTTCTTTTCTTTGCACTCTGGATTTTCCTTACCCAACGCATCAAGAAATTATCTGCTGAAGAAGACAAGCACGGGGGATTAACTTATTTCAACAAGATTGAATTTACTTCCAAAGCTTACATTTTTGTTCTTGCCATAAGTTTCTCATTGTTTACCATCGACTGGCTCATGTCGCTTGATGCCCACTGGTACAGCACCATTTATGCTGTGAAGAAGTTTATCATGTCCTTCTACCATGGAGTCACCTGGATAGCGGCCATCGCCATCATTCTTCACAAAATGGGATTGCTGCCGATGCTGAACAAATCACATCTGCAGGATTTTGGCAGGTATATTTTTGCCTTGAGTATTATTTGGGGGTATATGTGGCTGTCGCAATACCTGCTGATCTGGTACGCGAACATCCCGGAAGAAACCGTTTACTATGTGCCAAGGATCATGAGCGATTACAAGAATTATTTCTATGGTGAACTGATCATCAACTGGCTGTTCCCATTCCTCTTCCTGATGTGGAACAGGGTGAATTCAAATATGAATGCCATGCTCTTTGTTGTTGCAGTGCTGATCATCGGTCATTGGGTGGAGTTGTATATGTCGATTATGCCCAACACCATTGAGTCACACAGCATCACTTACATCGAGGTAGGCACATTCCTTGGTTTCGCCGCACTGTTTGTAACTGTGATCGTTTGGTCACTTGCACGGATCACCCTGATACCTAAGAATCACCCGTATTATATTGAAAGTATCGAACAGCATTGATTAGTCGTCAGACCACCTGGAGTGGTCAGACGACCATCAAAGAATTTCTTTGCGAATCTTTGCGGAATCTTTGCGCAGCTTTGCGTAACAGCTTTTCTTATTTTCGCTAAAGTTGATGTCACATAAACAATACCAATCCAAACAATCCCTGTACCAGGTCCTCAGTCTGGACGTAGTCCTGGGATCAATAGCCGTTGGTATTTTTGCGATAACCCTCCTTTCTGTTAAGCCCAACCCGGCCTGGTTTTTCATTCTGGCAGGAGCAGTATGGGTGGTGTATACTCTGGACCACCTTCTGGATGGCCTCAAACACAAAGGCAAAAGCCATATTTACAGACATTGGTTTCATTACAAACACAGGAAAGCGATCATTTCCGCGATGTTAGCAGTATCCCTTTTTACCATCGGCCTTGCTTTTACTTTTCTTGACAGAAACATATTGGTCAGGGGCATCTACCTTTCCTTATTTGTGATGGGC
>JAUXDH010000192.1 GCA_030618545.1 Chlorobiota bacterium | reverse complement strand
ATCTCTTGCCCAATATGTTCCCGTTTCTTGCTTAGTTTGATGATTGAACGTATCAAACTCTTTGATGTATTCTTCAAAACCATAGCCGATCCCGAGGTAGAAAAAGAAATTACAACTGGCCTGGAAGGTGGCGCCAACAATTGCTGAATAGGCCTTCCAACCCTCATTCCCTGTAAAAGTGGTGTATTCATCTTCATGATTGTGTCCATTGATTGTGTTACCGCTGTATTCATAATCAACCGGCCGGCCGGCCAACAAAGAAGACCTTCCCTCAAGATACCAGCTTACCTTTCCCAGTTGTCCTATCCTGCCTCCAAGTGGAGTTGTTACATTTCCGATATAAGAAATCATGATGGCCCTTTTTCGCTTCTTCTCATCAATTTCCGCTCTCACATCAAACACCAGCCTTTCATCGCTGAACGGCATTTCCTTCAGGGCATCCCACTCAACGATATGCTTGCCGTTGCGTATTCCCTCCTCGAAATCTCCGTTAATATAATTCAATGGCCCTGTATAATTTTCACCACCATCCCTGCTTACATAAAAACTGACACTCTTTATTGACTGCTCACACCTGAGTCCTTTGACCTGATAACCTATAAGTACTTTATCGTCTTTCACAGTAGCAACAACTGTGTTAATCCTCTGGGCAGATGCAGAAAAGAAGAAAAGCAGGATTAATCCAAATAATGTATGGTTCTTTTTCATCGGTATTGGCCCAGTATTTTTTCTTCGTCGCCATAAAAACGAGGTGTCTGCTGTCCCCTGATCTTGACGGACATTTCAGAAACATGTTCAGTCACATATACCTTCAGTTCTCCTGTTGAAATCTTTCCATCATCATTTTCGTCCGCTTCGCCTAACAATCCTGTACACACATAATAGGTGAATAAACCGCTTTGCGAGGGGTCAAATCCCAGTGATGTTTCATCGAATGCCGAGGAGGTGAAAACAGTAAAGTTTGGATTGTCGATCCATGGCTGTTTCAATTTGGGTTTAATGGATACGCCTTTCATTGCCACCAGGTTTTGTATATCATAGGTCTCACTGGCCCTGGACACGCCGCTGAAACACGCGTCTATAAAAATGGTTACACTTTTCGCATTCATCGCGTCCAGGTTGGCATAAAGGCTGTTCAATTCGTAACCCTGCCTGTTGAGTACTTCAAGCCTGCCGTCAGAAGGAAGCAGGTAAACCTTTTCACCATCTTTTGAAGGCATCCCATGTCCGGAATAAAATACGTAGATTTCGGTCTCTCCTTCATTTACGGCTTTTTGCAATTCTCCAAAATCAGGGTTGAACATGTTTTCAAAGAAAAACCCTGTTACTTCATCATTTTTGTAGGTAAACACTTTCTCGATGCCACATATCCTGTTGAAATACCTTTCCATCAAAGTGGCATCATTTGCTGCATAGGGAGCATCAACGAAATACCTGTAGTCCTCCACTCCTACCACAATCCCGATGGCATCTTTCCGTGCCATAGTTCCAGGAGGCACTTGTGTTATGTCTATCAAACGACCCGTTGAGGCTGTGATCCGTTTTGAATTGTATTCAAATCGCGCGACCTGTTCCTGCAGTTTTTCAATATCCGCCTTCACTTCCAGGATCTCAGTTTCCGGTGGATTCTGATTCAGATTGATGGGCAGCCAGAATCCTTCAATATTCCCCCGGTTAAACTTGTTGACCACATTCAGGTAAACAGGTAATTGACTCTCTACATTTACACGCTTATTGGGACTGATGGTAACCCAGAACTCTTTCACTTCTCCGATTGCCACACTACCCAGGTTGCCACTGCTGTTGTCAAGATAGATATTGCTGTTAGGAGTTGTAAGGTAATATTTAGTTTCTTCGGCAATGTTCTGTCCGATATTCTGCACGACCAGTTTAACCTTAACCTGCTCACCTGCCTGAATCTGTCCGTCTTCATTCAGGGCAGCAGTCCCGTGGCCGATATCTACAATTTCCAAACCGGCAAATACAAGTTTTGGTTCCTGGTACTCCATAGAACTCAATACCAGGTAAGCAGGATCCATATCAAAACCAAAGTGCTCGGTAACTGTAATCTTTAGCTTATGCTGCACTGATCCGATTCCAAAACCTGCCTTTATGGGTATGGATACCTGGGTGCTTTGTTCCGCATACAGAAAGGGTATCTTTTTTCCATCCTCTATCATCAGGTTGGGATCTTCATTGTAGGGCTCTACCTTTACTACTAAGCCCTGCGCCGGGCCTTTCCCCTTGTTGGTGATATGAATGTTAAGTACCGCGACCTCATTGGCTTCCAGAATGCCGTTGTTGTTGCCATCTTCAAAGTTGAGATCAACAAATAAGTTTGGAGGAAGCTCGCGTTCATAATTTGGCCTGAGCTGCAAGCGGATCGGGGCGCTCCGTCCCGAGATGACCTTTTGAGCAAAAAGGCCTTCAAAGATGAATAGCAATGACAGTAGTAATATCAGGTATATTTTGTTCATTTTAATCTCAATTGCTTCTCAGTTGTTTTAGTTTGGCTTGATGCTTACTGTAATCTTCTTTTCCTGGAAACTGGGCGATGCTGCCCTGTTGCCGGAAAGCCATCCCCTGAATTTATACGATTCCAATGATTTTGGCATAATGCGGCCATCTATTTCTTCCTTCTGGCTCAAACCAGGTTTCACGAAGACCTCCTCCGAAAAAATAACATAAATGGTATTGAATTCCAGTTTTTTATTGGTAAACATCTCCAATTCATCTACCACAGCATGCTTGAACTTATTTTCTTTTTCCGAAAAAAAGATATAATCCCTGTCACCTTTTACCGCCACCCCGTTTTTATGTTTATCATCCATGGTGGTGTATGGCAGCACACGGTAAGTAACATCATCTACTTCAATATAAACCGAAATATATCCATCCACCGGACTTTTGAAATACATGTATAATTGTTCTTCATTGTAAAAGTTATTTGTCCTGCAAATCAGATCCGGACAATTCAATGCTTCATATTCGATTTCGGCTTTGGGAATGGTTTTCCGCACCCTGCCTTTGATATTGCAGGTAATATATTTCATGTCTTGTTTTCCCAGTTTGGTGACCTCCTCCCTGAATTCCACCTTGAACTTTTCATCCAGGGTTTCAATCCAGTCTCCTCTCACTTTAGTGCCTCCGATGATGTTAAAGGTTTCTTTTCCATCGATTATGGCCATGTCGGTTTGTTGCTCCACATAAGTTCCAAAAGCATTCTGAATGGCATCGATCATTGCCTGCAACTTTGCCTCTTCATATGCTTGCTCGGTGGTCATATTCAATTCCATTCTAACCTGTGCGCTACCTGATGATTTAGTAATATTTTGTGCATGTATAAGCCCATTCAGAATAAACATGAATAATGCCACAATGAACAGTCTGTGAATGACACTCCATGATTCTATAGAATTGATTTTCCTCATTTAGCTCAATAAGTTATTACTTCAGGGTTTACATTGGAAAACTCGGGCATCAGCATCCCGCACCTGGAACCGATATAAGTTGGATCGCAAACGAAATACTTTTCCCCTTTGTGCTGAATAAAACTGCCGTCAATATTTTCGGATAAGCTTACTGCCAGTGACACATGCCCCGGGAATGCCAATGCAATCGTCTCCAAATCCAGATAATGATGTATCAGTTGTGCCAAAAGCACTGTTCGGTCCTCACAGTCAATCGAAGGATAATACAATGACTCTTCTGCAAATAAATAATTCTCAAAGCCAAATTGTTCGTTATCGGTATCGTAAGCCAATCCCTGCTGAACGAAATCCAAAATGGCATTCACCCGCTCAGTTTCTGATTTGTTTTTTAACAATGGAATAAAAAGATTATCCAATCCACCCAGAGAAACTTCAGATAACGGTGGTGGAAAGTAAAGCGCCAGATCACAATTGGGATATCCTTTATAGAATTTCACCAGATTTTCGTTGTAACTGAGGCTGACTTTTTCTCCTTTGTAGGTAAGCTTTCGCGAACCGGTACTGTTGTCGAGTATTGGATTGGATTCAATCACAAGAGATACAGGTGACATTTCACCAGGATAATCCGCCTTTACAGAAGTGATCGATTCATTTTTTTTCCTCTGCCCGTTAAAAGTAACAAGGTAGTATTTCTTGTTGCCTTTCATCAGGTACTGGCTGTAATAAACCGGCACATCGAAATTGACGAGCAGATACAAATCGTCCTGGTGCAAACCAATCCTGGCATCATAACCGGTTTTAATTAAGGCTGTCCAGGTGAACAGCACCTGTTCGTTCACTGAACTGAATAAACTGGCAGAGGCTTCCTGCAATAACCTGATGTATCCCCAATTATTCAGGTTTTTATGTGATGCCTTGTTATAAAGATCATACACGGCATAAACAAGTTCATCATTGTTGACAGCTTCGATGAAGAACCCGGCCACTTTATCTTTTGTAAATGGAGCCTGCCATTTCGCAGCAGACGGAATCTTGAACACATCTACCTTCGTTCCATAAAAGTTGATGGTATGGTATTTTTTCGCAGGCTTGTACTCCTCATAGGTGTTTGGGGCAAGATGAAACTGTATCTGCTTACCTGAGTCCTGCAGCAATGTTCTCCTTGTTGCCGGTTCAATCTCCCTGCTTTTAACTTTTTTGATTTTTATTTCCGGCTGATCCTCGGGTTTGGGTGGTTTTGGCTTCTCGTCAATAAGCAGGTCAAATTCAGTCCACGCGTCTTTAAGAAAGCCGTAAAAAACGGAATCGTTGCTGTTTTTAAATGCTTCGAATTCCTGTTGGGAGGATTTCAGAAAATCATCGAATGATCGTTGAAATTCATTACGTGAGGTATCTGGCTGTGCCTTAACAAGACTATTCGATATCAGGAA
>JAUXDH010000101.1 GCA_030618545.1 Chlorobiota bacterium | reverse complement strand
AACAGCCTTGCTCGTTCCCAGTCGCGTGTTGGCCAGGCCGGTTTTCTTCTCAGGATAATAAGGCACTTTTTCATCCGAGAACGGCACATCAATCATGATCTTTATATAATTTAAAAAGTGCTCTGATCCCATGTCATCTTCCAGGTTGAAGGCCTCAATCTCCATCCTGGGCACAGTGCCTCCATCAGGTTTTGAGAATTTACGGTTCAGCATTTCAGTGGTCTTGGGCAGGAATAAAGGATACGCTCCGGAGAGTCCGCCACCAATAACTACCAGTCCATCGACAAGTGTTACGGCATTGGCAATGGCATCAGCAAGTACTTCACCGAATTTTTGCCAGGCTTTTACGGCTGCTACTTTATTGCCTTCCTTGCTGCCCATCCCGATTTTGTAGATGGAGTAAGGTTCAGGCGAGCGGGTGAATGGAATGCCCGATTCCTCAGCAAAAAGCCTCCTGATCCCACGAATACTCAAAGTTTCTTCAATACTCATTTCCCAATTCAGTGGGTTGACCATCCTGTTGATCTCAGCGCCTGCGGAATTATCACCCAAAAACAACTTCTCCTTCATCACAATCCCACCTCCAAAACCGGTACCGAGGGTTACGCCCAACAGGTTGTGGTATTGTTTGTCCACACCATGGTCTTTGAGCTTTTTATTCACCTCGGGCAAGATGCCGCCGATAGCTTCTCCAAGTGTGAAAAGGTCGCCGTCATTATTAATGAAAACAGGAACTTTGAATTCGTTTTCCAGCATTCTGCCCAAGGGTACTCCACCGTGAAAGAAAGGAAGGTTTTCAAGATCTCCAATAATGCCGTTGTCAAAATCGGCAGGCGAAGGAAAACAAAAACTGATAGCCGCAGTTTGATTCCCGGTAAGCCTGTCAATCTCATGAAAGCCATGAATGATCTTTTCCAGCAGGTTTTCGAGGTTCTCTGATTTGGCAGGCAGGGTAAAAGTCTTGTCGATTATTTCACCGTCTTTCACTGCGTTGAACACAAGGTTGGTTCCACCGGCATCCAGCACCTGGATCGTTTTATTCTTACTCATGCTTACGTTTTGGTAAAGGGCAAATTTAACCAATAAGAATAATCAAAAGTATTCCTGAATTGCGGCTCTCTTATTACTTATTAAAAAAAGAGGATTTTAGATCAGAATTTGCAACTATTGATCAATAAATCTATCTTTATTTCGACTTAGCAATAAAGACTTGTTTGGTTTGGAGGATATGCTCATATTGATAACTAACCAAGATACAAATCCGTTTAGAAAGCGCTTGAAATTATCTTGTTTAACTTTGTGATTCTTTGAGTCTTTGTGTCTTAGTGGCGGTTTTAGTATTTTGCCACCAAGGCACTAAGGTTCACAAAAAGATTTGGAAAAAACTTAATTCATACAAATCATTAATTAATCCTTAAAATATAATTAATATGAAAAATCTTATTTTATTCTTTGCTTCTGTTTTATTCATCTCCTGCCTGCAAGCCCAGGAGTATATGATCGTCACGACTGTTGAATCCATTGTTCCGGCCGGTATCGGAAGGTCACGCATGATCGTCCAACATGAGGATATCAATGTGGATGACTTTACCACAACCCGTACAGATGGCAAGAAGAGTAGCCAGAAGGATGTAAGCCGTAAGGATGCCAAGATCAACAACTTTGATGAAACGAAGTTGCTGAACTTTTACAGTATCGCCGGCATCAACTTTCAGAATATTGCTTCCAATGATGCACTAATTACCGATAAGATCAACAAACTGGCCAAAGAGGGCTGGAAGATGGTTTTTGTTACCAGCGCGGTGGAGAGTGATGCAGGCAAAGATGATGGGGTAGGGATTTTTATTACTCGCTTTATCTTTATGAAGGACCAGTAGCCCCGACCTAAAGGTCGAGGTAACTGAAGACCTGGTATAAAAAAGTGCTGACTTCATTCATATTGATAGTATCAATCTAATCCGAATGTAATTGTTAGCACACCTAGACTTTGCGTCCATCGCGATTCATAGCGCCCCTTGCGGTTAAAATATCTGCTTAACCGCAAAGATGCAATGGCTTCGCTATGATCGCTAAGGGGTTATTGTGTTAATGCGCCTCCAGCCAATTACCCCCCGTATTCATATCAATCACTACCGGTACATCCAGTTTGATGGCGTTGGGCATTTTATCGGCAACAATCTTTTGAACAGTATCCAATTCTTCCCGGTAGGTATCAAAAACCAGTTCATCATGCACCTGCAGGATCATCCTTGATCGAAGCTTATTTTTGTTGAATTCCTTAAAAATGTCGATCATAGCTATCTTGATCATGTCGGCAGAGGATCCCTGGATGGGCGCGTTGATGGCATTTCGTTCGGAGAATCCACGCACAACTCCGTTAGCAGAGTTGATGTCTTTCAGGTATCTCCTCCTTCCCATGATGGTTTCAACAAAACCGTTTTCCCTGGCAAAAACCACCTGGTTTTCCATGTAGGTTTTTATACCAGCGTACTGCTCAAAATAGTTTCTGATGATCTCCGCGGCTTCTTTCCTGGGTATATCGAGACGCTGGGAAAGACCAAAAGCAGAAATACCGTAGATCAATCCAAAATTGACCATCTTGGCGTTGCGCCGCATCTCTTTGGAAACTTGCTCCTGTTCTACCCCATAAACCCTTGAAGCTGTCGCCGTGTGGATATCCAGTCCCTGGTTAAATGCCTCGATCATGTTTTTGTCGCCACTCAGGTGGGCAATGATACGCAACTCGATCTGTGAATAGTCAGCAGCTAGTAAGACGTACTCTTCATTTCTTGGGATAAATGCCTTCCTGATCTCCCTTCCCTTTTCCGTCCTGATTGGGATATTCTGCAGGTTGGGATTGTTGGAACTCAATCTTCCCGTAGCAGCCACAGCCTGGTTGTAAGAAGTGTGAATTCTGGAATCGCGTTTGTTCACCAGGGCAGGCAAAGCATCTACATAAGTTGATTTGAGTTTTGTCAGCGAGCGGTAAGTCAGGATTTGCTCAACGATTTCGTGCTTGTTCACCAATCTTAATAAAATATCCTCGCCGGTGGAATACTGGCCGGTTTTGGTTTTTTTAGGCTTGTCATCGATCTTCAGTTTTTCAAACAGTATCACTCCCAACTGCCGCGGCGATGCGATATTGAATTCCTCCTCTGCCAGGTCAAAGATATTTTTCCCGGTTTTTTTGATATCAGTTTCCAGTTCCTTGCTAAAAACACCCAGGGCATCGATATCGAGTTTTACTCCTTCGGCCTCCATCGAAGCAAGTACAGGAACCAGTGGCATTTCGATCTTGTCAAACAGATCCCGGATTCCGGCTTCTTTGAGTTCTGGTTCAAAAACCTGTTTTAACTGAAAGGTGATATCAGCATCTTCAGCGGCATATTCTTTTACCCTCTCAATATCAACATCACGCATACTCAACTGCTTCTTACCTTTCTTTCCAATCAGGTTTTCAATTGACTCAGGCTTATAGTTGAGGTAAGTTTCGGAAAGGTAATCCATGTTGTGGCGCAGGTCAGGCTGCAAGAGGTAGTGGGCAAGCATGGTATCGAATATGGGACCTTTCACCTCGATGTCGTACCATTTTAGGATGGACAGGTCAAACTTCACATTTTGTCCGATTTTCCCGATCTTTTCACTCTCAAAAACAGGCTTGAACAATTGTACGATTTTCAATGCGTCGTGGTAGTTTGCAGGAAATGCCACATACCAGGCCTCAGCTGGCTTCACTGAAAACGACATCCCTACCAGTTCAGAATCATTGGGATCGAGGCCGGTGGTTTCGGTATCAAAACAAACTGACTTTTCTTTCGTTAAAACGGAAACCAAATCCTTTGCTTCCTTTTCTGTTTGAACAAGTTTATACTCGTGTGAAGTGTTCTGAAGCGTTTTCATTTCTCCTGCTGCAATGTTCTCCGCAGAGTCCTCATCTTTATCCATGAACAATTCAGCCTGAACAGTTTTCGCTTCATCGCTTTGCTTCAATGATAAATCGGTGAAAAACCGCTTTGAAAAAGTTCTGAACTCCAGTTCATCAAAAAGTTTTTTCAGGGCCTCCGGATTGGGATCGGCCACTTTGAAATCCTCTTCGTTAAACTCAACCGGAACATCCAGTATGATCGTTGCCAGCTTTTTTGACACCAGGGCCTGATCAGAAAAGTTTTCGACGTTCTCTTTCTGCTTACCTTTTAGTTTATCCGTATTTTGGAGCAGATTCTCTATGGATCCGTATTCCGCGATCAACTCTTTCGCCCGCTTCTCCCCTATTCCCGGAACACCCGGAATATTGTCAGATGCATCACCCCACAGTCCAAGGATGTCGATGAGTTGTTCCGGATGCTGGATACCATATCTTTCGCACACTTCCTTCACTCCCCAGATTTCTGCTTTATTGCCCATCCGCGGAGGTTTGAACATGAAGATGTTTTCGGAAACCAACTGTCCAAAGTCTTTGTCCGGGGTCATCATATAAGTAAAAAAACCTTCCTCTTCAGCCTTCTTTGCCAGTGTCCCGATAACATCATCAGCCTCGTAGCCATCAATGCCAATAATGGGAATGTTGTATCCTTTTATCAATTCCTTGATGTAAGGAAGAGACGTTGCCAGGTCTTCCGGCATCTTTTCCCGATTGGCTTTATATTCAACAAATTCCACATGCCTGAAAGTAGGAGCCATCGTATCGAAAGCCACCGCGATGTGGGTAGGTTTTTCATTACGGAGAATGTCGTACAGGGTATTGTTAAAACCAACGATGGCCGAAGTATTCAGGCCTTTCGAAGTTATTCTTGGATTGCGGCTGAGTGCAAAATAGGCACGGTAGATCAGCGCCATGGCATCCAGGAGGAAGAGTTTTTTCTTTTCGGGCATTGAAATTAATTGTTAGACAAACAAAAGTAGGTAAAAGGAATTTGCAATCCGGGAATAGTATTTTTATAACACCATTTGATCAATACAGATAGATATTACAATAGATGAGCAACTTAATTTTCGTTACATAAATTGTGTAAAAATTCTTACACTTTTTTCGTTACACAAATAGTGCAACAAATCTTACACTTATTATGAAAAAACTGATTTTCCCCTGCAAATTCAAGGAGTGGCTCTTGGTTGCTTCTTCTGTCTCAGGTCTAATCAGCCCAACTTTTTGTCAACCCCAATTTGTTTGAAACTCTCTTTTGCTAACAATAAAAAAAGCCTATTTCGTTTTACTTTTATGAGCACATTCCAATAAATTTACAAGCAACTGTATCCTATGGCGAAAACCATACAAGATGACCCTGCGCCCGTGAAATCGAAGAAAATATTTGTTCTCGACACTTCGGTCATCCTATACAACCACAATTCCATCAACAGTTTTGAGGAAAACGATGTGGCCATTCCAATAACCGTTTTGGAAGAGCTGGATAACTTTAAGAAGGGTAACGAAAACAAGAATTTCGAAGCCCGGGAGTTTATCCGGTTCATGGATAAAATATCCGGAAAATATACCATGACCAACTGGAGACGCATCAACGGTCCCAACAAGGGCCGGTTCAGGGTGGTGATGAATGAGAAGGCAAAAAGAGATGCCACTCTGATTTTTGGGGAGAATAAAGCCGACCACCGGATTTTGAACGCGGCTTTGAAACTGAAGGAAGATCATCCGGAAAAGAAGGTCATACTCGTTAGTAAAGATGTAAACCTGAGGCTTAAAGCCAAATCTCTTAATGTGCTGGCTGAAGATTTTGAAACAGGAAAGATCCAGAACATCGATTCATTGTACTCAGGTAAAAGCTTACATGATGAGGTGAATCCTGAAATGATTGACAAGCTTTACCAACAAGGGTTTTGTGGAGTTGATGAATTGGATATTGAACCCCCTTTCCCTAATCATTATGTCATTCTTAAAGGGCAACGCGCTTCTGCTCTTGGGTATTTCAACCCGATCACCAAACGGGTGGAGCGTGTCGAAAAACGGGCTGTTTCCCGCATCATGCCAAGAAATGCTGAACAGGTTTTTGCGCTGCATGCCATCATGAATCCCGAGGTCAAACTGGTTACAATACAGGGAGTAGCAGGAACAGGAAAAACACTTCTGGCGCTAGCCGGCGCCTGGGAGCAGAGGCGTAATTTTAAACAAATCTTTCTGGCCCGGCCGATTGTCCCGTTGAGCAACAAGGATATTGGTTATTTGCCAGGGGATATCACCTCCAAAGTCAATCCTTACATGGAGCCGCTCTGGGATAACCTGAAGTTCATCCAGAACCAGTACGGCGAGCAGGACAAAGAATACAAGCGCATCAGCGATGCCCTTGAGAATGAAAAGTTGATGATCACACCGCTGGCCTACATCAGGGGAAGGAGCATTTCAAATGTGATCTTTATAGTGGATGAAGCGCAAAACCTCACTCCCCATGAAGTGAAGACGATCATCACCCGGGCCGGGGAAAACACCAAGATCATTTTCACCGGCGATATCTACCAGATCGACACGCCTTATCTCGACTCCCAATCCAATGGACTCTCTTATCTCATTGATAAGATCAAGCACCACGAGATCTATGCCCACATCAGGCTGGAAAAGGGAGAGAGATCAGAGCTGGCTAACCTGGCGAATGAGTTGTTGTAAAGACAGAATACGCAAGACCTAAGACAGAAAGCTTGCCCGTACGACCGCAGGGAGTCCGTATGGATGGGACCTAAGATAGGCTGTGGATTCGCTAATTTTCTGAGTTTCATCAGCGAATTCGCGGCTAATAAACTATTCGTCTTTAATTCGTGAATTAGTGGCTTTTCACTGGCATGGGAGCCAATAATCCAGCCGGTAGTTCACAGTCTCTCCATCACCGGGCACTATTATACCGATTACGAATCAAAATGCATTAACTTTGTAAAATAAATGCACCACTTAACTACCCATATCCATCTCACCCATACCTCCTCCGGCAAGGGCCTTTACGAGTGCTGGATGTACTATAAACCCTAACGTGCCCTCCGGTGGGGATGCTTTCTTTTTTCCACCCCCAACTTTAGCATTATCCTTTTATCTTTCATCTTTATCCTTTTATCTTAATTCAATGCAAGGCATCATTTTCGACATAAAGCATTACGCTCTCCACGATGGACCGGGAATCAGGACTACCGTTTTTTTGAAAGGCTGTCCTCTGGGCTGCTGGTGGTGCCACAACCCGGAAAGCAGGTCAGGGAAGATTAGCAGTTTCACGAAACAGGAAAAGATAAGCGATCATAGCATTGAATCTGTAGAAACCATCGGAAAATACTACACCGTTGCTGAGGTCATCAAAGAGGTTGAGAAAGATGCCGTTCTTTATGAAGAATCCCGCGGGGGAGTGACTATCTCAGGAGGAGAACCTTTCTACCAGTACAGGTTCCTGATCAGGTTATTGAAGAGTCTGAAAAGACAGGACATACACACATGCGTCGATACCACTGGTCATGTAGATCAGGATCTTCTTAGAAAAGCGGCTAAATATTCCGACTTGTTTTTGTTTGACCTGAAACATTTTGATGACAAAATGCACATCAAATATACAGGGGCAAGCAACCGGCAAATCCTTGATAACCTGATAATGCTTGATGGGTTGGGTAAAGATGTTGAAATCAGATATCCGTTGATTCCCGGAATGAATGACGATGAAGCAGACCTTTACAGGATGTTTGCTTTTCTGGACAAACTGCAAAACAAATACCCGATCAGTATTTTGCCTTACCACAAGATTGGCACCGATAAATACAGGCGTTTTAATATTGAAAACAAAATGAAGGGCGTTAAAGAGCCTTCCCAAACACAGATACATAAAGTTAAAAAACATTTTGAAGAAGCTGGATTTGAGGTGAAGATTGGGGGTTAGCGCTATCACCCTGGCCTAAAGACCAGGGAAACTGAAGACATCACTTCCAAACTTTAAATAGACCTCAGTATCAGTTACCCTGACCTTTTCCGAAGGAATCCGTATGGACAGGTCGGGGATAGTAAGCACAAACCTATGAATACAAGAATAACAAAACTCCGTAACCAAAGCCTGGATTCCGTTCCACGAATCTCGGCAGAAAGGGCATTGCTGATCACTGAATTTTACAAAAGCGATCTTGCGCAACAAGTCTCTGTACCGGTGAAAAGAGCCCTGGCATTTAAACACATCCTCGAAAACAAAAAAGTTTGCATCAACGATGGTGAATTGACCGTTGGCGAAAGAGGGCCATCACCGAAGGCTGTACCCACCTATCCTGAGATCACACTCCATTCTGTTAAAGACCTGGAAACACTGGACTCAAGGCCAAAAGTATGGTTCAAGGCTGATGAGGAAACAAAAGCAGCATACAGAGAAGTGGTCATTCCCTTCTGGGAAGGAAAATCGAACCGGGATAAAATATTTGATAACCTTGACCAAAACTGGCTGAACGCCTATGAGGCAGGTGTATTCACGGAATTTCAGGAACAACGTGCCCCCGGACATACGGTGCTGGGAAAGAAGATGTTTCAGAAAGGTTTTAACGACCTGAAAAAAGAAATTGATCAGGAAATCAAAAACCTGGATTTCCTGAATGACCCTGAGGCATACAGCAAGCGTGAACAGTTAAAAGCCATGGGCATTTCGGCCGATGCCATTGTATTATTTGCAAACCGCCATGCTGACGATCTTGAGAAGCTTGCTGATGAAGAAGCAAATCCGGACCGGAAAATTGAACTGATGCAGATGGCAAACATCTGCCGGCGCGTGCCGGCAAATGCACCGGCTACTTTCCATGAAGCTCTTCAACACTACTGGTTTATTCATGTGGGTGTGATCACCGAAGTGAATCCCTGGGATAGTTTTAATCCGGGGCGGCTTGATCAGCACTTGCTTCCGTTTTATAAAAAAGAAATTGCAGAAGGCTCTTTAACTGAAGAAACTGCTAAAGAATTGCTTTCTTCGTTCTGGATTAAATTCAACAACCACCCTGCCCCACCCAAGATCGGTGTCACAGCAAAGGAAAGCAGCACTTACACTGACTTTGCACTGATCAACCTTGGCGGAGTAAAAGAGGATGGGTCAGATGCCGTGAATGAATTGACTTTTGTCATTCTCGATGTGATCGAAGAAATGCGGCTTTTACAGCCCGGTTCAATGATCCAGGTAAGCAAGAAGAACCCTGACAGGTTTATTAAAAGAACAGCCAGGATAATCAAAACAGGTTTCGGACAGCCATCGGTCTTTAATACGGATGCCATCATCCAGGAGTTGCTGAACCAGGGTAAAAGTCTTGTGGATGCCCGAAATGGAGGAGCAAGCGGTTGTGTAGAAACAGGGGCATTCGGAACAGAGAGTTACATCCTGACAGGCTATTTTAACCTGACAAAGATTTTTGAGATTACACTTCACAACGGCTATGACCCGATGACAGGAAAAAGGATTGGGCTGGAAACAGGTGATCCCGTCTGTTTCAATCTGTTTGAAGAGTTGATTGATGCCTTTAGAAAACAGGTAAAATACTTTGCTGATATCAAAATCAAAGGAAGTAACATCATCGATAAAATATTCATGGAAAATGTACCGGTTCCTTTTCTGTCGTTATTGATTGATGATTGTATTTCAAATAGTAAAGACTACAATGCGGGCGGTGCCAGGTACAACACAAGCTACATTCAGGGAGTGGGTCTGGGAAGTTTAACGGATATCCTGACTTCCATTAAATACAATGTCTTTGATGAAAAAAAAATCAACTTAAAGGATCTTTTAAGTGCTGCATCAGAAAATTTTGAGGGCCATGAAGAATTCAGAAATATGCTGTTGAACAAAACCCCCAAATACGGCAACGATGATGATTACGCCGATGAACAGGCAGTTACCATTTTTGAAACTTTTTATGAGGCTGTGAATGGAAGGCCAAACACCAAGGGAGGGCACTACAGGATCAACATGCTTCCAACAACTTCCCATGTTTACTTTGGCAGTGTAACCGGGGCTACAGCAGATGGCAGGCAGGCGGGAAAACCACTTTCGGAAGGCATTTCCCCTTTCCAGGGAGCAGATCGTAAAGGACCTTCCGCGGTGATTAAATCTGCTGCTAAGATCGACCACCTTCGCACAGGAGGCACCCTGCTTAATCAGAAGTTTACCCCGGCATTACTTGAAACAGAAAAAGGACTCGATGCGCTGGTGTATCTTGTCAGGGCATATTTCCGCATGGATGGGC
>JAUXDH010000129.1 GCA_030618545.1 Chlorobiota bacterium | reverse complement strand
GTAAATGTCGCCAGGTTGTCTTCCCATGTAATTGAGCCTGCTGCTGCCGGGTCTACTTCCCATTCATATTCAGTAGCATAATCAACAAGGTTGGTTTCATACATATACATAATTCCTGTGCATACTTCGGTTTCTCCATCAGGCTGATCTGCCTTATCGGGCGTATCTAATATAGTAATGTAATCATATTTGTTTTCGGATTCTGATCCTCCCTGGCCATCCGTAACTGTCAATGAAACATCGAAAGTACCGGTTGTGGAATAGGTAACAGTTGGATTTTGGTCTGTGGAAGTTGATGGTGTTCCACCTTCAAAAGTCCATGACCATGTCGTAGCTCCTGAGGACATATCGGTAAAGTCAACGGTGCTCCCAACGCAGGTTGTTGTTGGGTCTGCTTCAAACTCGGCGCCTAAAGGCGCTTCCTGGGTTAAAATAACTCCACTTGAACCACTAACATAACCTGTTTTGTTTGCTGTAAAGGCAAACTGGTATAACGTTGAGCCGCCGCCGCCATGGACGCTTGACCATGAGGTACCGCCATCAGTTGATTTGTAGATGATCTTATCGGTACCACCCACATAAACACTGTCGCTGTTAAAGCAATAAACTGCATAAAATGAAGGATAACTTGAGGCAATCTGGGTTGTGCTCCAGCTTGATCCTCCATCGGTCGTAACCAATACTTTGCCATCCATTCCGCCAACAACACCGAAATTGGAGTCATAAAAATGTACACCAAGAAGTGGGTCATTATCAGGATCGCTGCCGTCGTGATTCAATGTCCAGGTACTTCCTCCATCCGTAGATTTAAGAATGTCTTCTTCCGAACCTACTGCAAAAACAGTTGTGGCATCAGCATATACCATATCTATGATACCAATGCTGATTCCGGTTGCTGATGTCCATGAATCCCCACCGTCATCAGTTACCCAAACCTGGTCTGAGCCGGAGTTCATCTTAGCTGAAATAACTCCATTGTCAGCATCCCAAAATTCAATATCTGTATAATAAAATACTCCGGTAGCCACAGTCATATCCGACCATGTGTCACCACCATCTTCTGTGTATTTGACATCATCATCCCACCCGGCAGCAAAACCAACATCGAGTGATGTAAACCGAACGGATTCGATACCAAAAAGACTTCCATCATCCCCTCCTAAAATGGTCGAAAAGTTTGCTCCGCCATCTTCGGTCTTTATTATTACACCGTCGCCATTGTATGTTGTGTGCATACCTGCAAAAAATCCAACATCATTTTGCCCTGCCGGGAAGCTGTTGTCGAATAATAACCATGGGCTGTCATACCCTGAATCAAGTTCTGTCCATTGTGCATTAAGCGAACTTGCAATAAACAGCAAGCTGATAATTGCGCTAAAAATTAATTTTTTCATTTTTAAGGTATTAATGTTTTTCACTTTTATTTTCTTTAGGGTTTATCAACGAATCAAAAATCTTTTTAAGGGCGCTGTTCTCATTTTTCTTCAATTCAATGAGTTCGTCCAGCGATTCAGAAATCGTTTTCTCTTTTTCGATCTTCTTGTTGTTCTTCTTCATTACTTTCCTGTACGAACTTTTTTGTTTCACCGGCAAAAGACCAAATAAAAAAGCGGTTTAGAAAAAAAACCGCGTCTACTTTTAACCTACAAAGAGGTTACAAAAAGGGTACAAGGTGGTTTAAGTAACTGTTTGTGCGTTTTTTATGCTTTATAAATATTTTTTCAAACAGTAATAATAGTAGGTTGAAAAGGATAAAGAAGCAGCTAAAAATTCGGGATAATACTGTGAATACCTAGAAATCCGACAAAAAAGCGATCAGGTTTTCCTCCTGGGGGAGATCGAGTTTTTTGCGTAAACGGTAACGCCCCACCTTGATGCTGTTAAGGGATTGATAGGTGATGGCAGCGATTTCTTTCGAAGTCATATTCAACCTGAAAAATGCGCACAGCCTTATTTCATTATTAGTAAGATCAGGAAACTTTTTGCGAAGATTGGTATAAAAAGCGGTATGCACCTGTTGAAACCTTACTTCAAATTCTTCCCAGGAGATGGTGTCGGTATTCGATTTCAGCTCATTGATCATTTCTGCTATGATTATCTTGTTTTCAGCAGAGGCATCCAGACGAACTCTTTTTAATTTCTCGATTATGCTAAGGATAAATTCATTCTTGCGCAGAAGGTACATTACATAAGTGGTGAGTTCTTTGTTGGCGTGGTCAAGTTTTTCACGCAGCAACTGGCTATCGGTTTCCAGTTTTCTTTTTTTGTTTTTTTCCAGCCTCAGCAGAAGAACTGCAATGATGAGTACGAGCAGCAATCCAACAGAGATTCCAATATAAACGAAGTTTTCCCTTTTTCGTTTTTGGGTTTCAACCTGCCTGTTCAATTCCGCTTCTTTCATTTTTGTATCAAACTGGTGCTGCATTTCCAGTTGAGTGATCTTCTTCACATTGCCTTCGTTGTACAAACTGTCAGAGAATTGCTTGAAGGCTGTATAATAGTCCAATGCCAATTCGAATTGTTTTTGTTTTCTGAACAGACTGCTCAGGTTTTCGGAAGCAAGCACAAGCAGGGTGTAGTAATCTTCCTGGTAAGCCAGATCATAACCTTCCATCAAATACTTTTCAGCCAATGCATGGTTTTCCATCAGCAGATAAACCTTACCCAGGTTCACATAAGTTTCAGCAAGGAATAGCACCTTTGATCCGGCAGTCATGGCTTCCATTTTTTTCTGTAGTTCCAAACTTTTGAGCAGATCGGTTTCAGCCTCTTCATAGTTACCCAGCATCTCTTCAAGTGTCCCCAGTTTAAACAGGGCATGTGCCTGACCACCCTGGTGACCGATGGATCTGAACAAACGAAAGCCTTTTTCGTAATAATCCCTGGCGATAGCGTACTCACCAAGCTGAAGATAAATGGAACCAATATTGGTGGTGGTGCCAGCCACATTCACCGTATCGCTCAGGCTTTCAAACAACTTAAGGGCCTTTGAATAAAGTTCCAGCGCTTTCCTTGTGTTGTTGAGTTTCAGATAAAGCACACCAAGGTTATTGTACAAATTGGGAAGTTTTTCAATCTCACCTACTTCTTCAGAAATCCTGACAGCCTTAAGATAATGATCCATGGCTTCAGGGTAATTTTCTCTTTCAATATACCTGTTTCCCAAAGCCATATGTACCCGGATGAGTGAAGGCCCGGCTTCGACCATTTGCAGGTGATCAATGGCCAGTAAATATGATGCTTCTGACCGGCTTAGTTTATCCTGCAGCAACGAAATATCACCTATCAGGTAATATATCATGCCTATCTTCTCCTGATCATCGATGCCCAATGCCAGGTTGAGTGCCTGCTTGGCGATATCATTAGCCTGTTCGCTGTTGTAATTTTTGTAAGCCTCTGCAAGATTTATGTAAAGGTTTATCTTTTCAGATATTTCATGTTCTTTTTCAATGGCATCCTTAATGCTGTCGACAAGCATCTCATTTTGGGAGGATGCCCTAAAATACAGGAATAGCAACAATAATGAAAAGAATAGATACCTCATCGCGGAACAGATTCAGTTGATCATCAACTTCAGTTTTAATTTAACCGGGTTTTTAGGTCTTTCCGGTATTGCATGTAATAGGTGAGGGAATATTTCCCGCCACCCAGGTGGAAGAGCATACCATAGGCAAAAAGATATAAAAGGATATTCCAGTGATCAAAAATGGATTCATTTCCGTGGACAATCAGTAATGCCACAAGCATGGTGATGATCAGCGGAATGACAGCAACGCGTGATTTGAAGCCAACAATTACTAACAAAGAACAAAAAAACTCGGCGAAGGTAGCCAGGATTAATGAAGCTGCAACGCCTATACCAATGGGATCAGGAAAACTGAAATCACCGGCTAATAATTTTCCCATCTTAGGGATCCCATGGGTAAGCATCAATACGCCTACAATTATTCTCAGTGCAAGAAGGGCAATGTTAATGAAAGGCCCGTAATCATCTGTACAACAATTATTCTTTGCCAAACCCTGAATTTTTAATAATAACTCGCAAAGTTAGGAAACATGTTAAATATCAGGGAAAAATAAAACCCGGACGTTTACCGTCCGGGTCGGGAATCTCAGTAAACTGAGAATATATTGAGTTGCGTTGCTGTTAACTGATCAAAAGATCGAATGTCAATTTGAGCGTTACTCTTTGTCCGGCATACTGATTGTACTCGTTAGCATCCAGGTGTTCGATTACTTCAATTACATGTTCCTTAAGTTCATCATTTACTGAATTGGCTGCTTCTACTTCAAGCGTACCATCATCTTCAATAATTACACTCAGGACAACTTCACCTTCAAATTTGTCTTCAATGGCAAATTCCGGATATTCGAGCTCGTCTTCGATAAAGTCAGCTACAGATTGTGCTACTGCTTTGGAAGCTGGTACCGGAACAGGCTCACTGGCAAATGCTGTTGCAGAAATAAAAAGTCCTAATAAGATTGTTAATGTTGCGATTCTTGTTTTCATGATATAAATTTTTAAGTTAGTTATTAATGATTGCTGCGTACCCTTTAGCCATTGCCGTGCCAAAGTTTGTAATGCTCTGATTATATGTCTATTAAAAGAATATGTGAAAATATGTACATACGTAAATTGTTCGGCATTAAACATAGTGTGCACAATATCGAACACCGTATTTTATTGATTAACAGTTTTTTAACATATTGTTAACATTTAGGAAGGGTGATTACCAAATGACGGTCGGGCTGATTTAACGTGAGCTTAAGTGATGCTTTTGGGGGGATCATATTTATGACTAAATTTATTGTAACCCCTCCGTCCGTCAGCTGACGGATGGGGTGGTTGAGTATGGATTCACAATCAAAAAAAGTGGATTTCTAAGCAATAGTAAATCAGACCCCTTTTACCTCTTTCTTTATCCTTTGAATATGGCCCCTTCCCAGAGCTTTCACTTCACAGCCCAGTTCAATATACTTTCGGATATGTTCATCCGGAAGAATGCCAAAACAGTCGATGATAGCGATGGGTTTTCCAGCCCATTCTACAATTTGCTCCGGCTTAAGCTCAAGGTATTGCTCATGCGGAACAGCAAGAATTAAAGCCTCTACACCATTGGTAGATTCCTGAAGATCTTTTTTTACCCTTAACTCTGTCAGGTGATCCTGATTGCGGAAAAACCTCGACCATGAATGACCCGGAGCAGGATAGGTTTCCTGGCTCTCAAATTCATACCAGTGGTCCACATAGGGGTCATGCACACTAATGTCGGCTCCCATCTCTGTGAGTTTTCTTACCACCAGTTCGCTTCCGCTGTAACGGGTATCTCCCACATCCTGCCGGTAACTGGCGCCGCAAAGCAGCACTTTGGAGCCCGCAAGGTTCTTCCCCATATTCCTTAAGGCATCCCTCGTTAGCGATGCCACATGCAACGCGCGCGTATCATTGATGTCAATGGCGGTTGGCGTAATCTTGAACAAATCATCTCCATCTTCAAAACCTAAAATATGCCGGTAGGCCCAGTAACCCAATCCGCCATCCTTCGGCAAACAGTAGCCTCCAATTCCCGGTCCCGGGAAAATCATGTTGCTATGTGTTGGCCTCATTTTAATGGCATTGATGACTTTGATCAGGTCAACGCCATTCCTTTCTGCAAAAACACTCCATTCGTTTAAAAAAGCGAGGGTAGTGGCACGATAAGAATTCTCGATAATTTTTGTGGTTTCTGATTCAATGGGGCGATCCATGACAGTCAGGGGAAACTCCTCCGTGTTGAGTACCTCATGCAGGAATTTCTCAACCCTGTTTCTTGCTTCGGTATCGCAGCCGGAACAAACCCGCCAAAAATCACGGATACTGGATACATATTCGCGTCCTGGCATCACCCTTTCAAAACTGTGGGCCAGCAAGGGTACAACATCAATATCGCGTTTGGCAAACGCTTTCTTTAAAATAGGCCAGGCAACAAATTCTGTTGTGCCTGGAGCAACGGTAGTTTCAATCAACACAAGGCATTCAGGGGGCATTTTCTCCCCAATTGTCCTGAGTGTTGCTTCCAATGCAGCCATATCGGCTGTGCCTGTTTTCATGTTGCCCAGGTCCTTTTTGGTAAAATCGCATTGTACATCCACCACCACGCAATCTGCCAGTTTCAAACAATCGCTATTGTAGGTGGCAACGAGTGTCTTTTCTTCAAGCACACATCTCGAGATCAGTTGTTCCACTTCAGGATCTTCAGCCTTTACCGGTGATTCTCCCCTGTTCAGCATGGGTATCTTCCAGTAACTTCTCAAACTGGGGCGCTGGCAGCCGATCACAAACTTGGTATAGTTTCCTTTCTCGTCGGTGGTATTGGCTACTATGGCTGCCATCACCGCGCCAACAAATCCTACACCCATCACTACAATGATTTCTTTTCCCTCATCACGCGCCTTATCGGTAAGTGACTTTATCCTTTCAAACTCTTCTTCGTAAGCGTTTTGTATTGGAATTTCAAATTGCTCTCCGGCTGGATTAACGGAATACTTTATTTCTTCATGATGTGTCATATACTAAGCGTTTATGGGTTTTTGAAAATTAAAAGCTCGAATTTAGAACCTTTTATCCTTGCAGCAATTACACGAAAGATTTTTAGAATGTATCTAAATTAATTGGAATGAATGTATGACAATTACCTGTTTAAGGGAAGATCAATACCGTAAGATCCCTTTTTATCCTGCCTTTTCAACATAAAGGCAAAGAAAATTCCCAGCAGGCTTAAGGCAATAAACATGATCATGGTTGCTGTATAATCCAGTGTTTCGGGATTACCCGGATTTGATTTGTCAAGAAGTACTCCTGCAAGGATGGGAACTCCCCACAGCCCAAGATTCTGAATGGAATACATCAGGCCATATGCCGTTCCAATCTCTTTATCATCCACCAGCCTGACCATTGACGGCCACATCGCGGCAGGAACAAGAGAAAAAGCTATACCCAGGAGAATCATTGGATAAACCGGATTCACATAAGTGAAGGCGAAGGTGAGATGGACGAATAAAAGGGTAATGGAACCAAAGATCATGGCAGTTGCCGCTTTGCCATACCGGTCAATTAAAAAGCCAAATATCGGCGTAAAAACCATCGTTCCCAGCGGCATGAGTGAGGTGATCCTTCCGCTTTGCTCATAGCTCATGCTGAATTTGTGAAATAGCAAATCAGGGGCAAAAGCATTAAAAGGAAATACAGCAGAGTAAAAAGTAAGGCATAGCAAAGCAATGAACAGGTAGGCAGGATTAGACAATAGATCTCTAATATCGCTTACTTTGAACTTCTTTCCTGTGGTTTCTTTTACTTCCGGTTGAGTTTGTTTATCCAGCTTTATGTCTAACAGCATGTAGACAATGAATGCAAGCAATCCGGCAAGCACCAGGACTGCTGCAAACCAGATTGCGGTACTGAGGTGTGCACCACCATCAGCTATTACAGGAGAAAGCTGGAGGGCAGCAAATGTCCCCAGCCTCCCAAATCCTACTTTCAGCCCAAATGCCAGCGCAAGATCTTTGCCTTTGAACCACTTGACAAGGATCTTACTCACCACTACAATGCTTGTCTCAGCGCCTAATCCGTAAAAAAACCTGCCAAGCAGCATCATTTTCAGTTCCGGTGAATATCCAGGGAGAATAGATTGCATCAACCCATAACCAGGTCCTCCATTCCGATAAAAATCTGAAGCGCCGTAAGCTGTAAGCATAGCCCCAAAAGCCATAAAAAAAATAAAAGTAAAACCTGTCCGGCGAATCCCAAATTTATCCAGGATCACTCCGCCGACGACAGCCATCAACAGAAAAGTATTCGGGATAGAATAAAAGGAAACAAACAGGCCATAATCGGTATTGGTGTAACCGAACTCCCTCATCAGCAAATCCTTCAGCGTAGAGAAAGCGTCGTAGAAATAATAATTTACCGATAAGATAAAACCAGTCAGTATCAATACCCCCCACCTGAGGGCCGGTCTTTCGTTAAATGCTTTTCGAACCTTTTCCATTTTGCTGATTCCGGAAAAGCGTCAAAAATACAATTTCCTGGAGACGGAATTCTTTTTTTACGACGATATCTAATATCATTATCAACGAGCATAACGGTTTCCATCATTTCGGCAGTAGTCTTTCTTTCCATATTCATTTGAATAACCGAATCAGGATACTACAAACTATTCTGGTTATGTTTGTCGAAATAAATGAACACAAATGAGGAAAATGAATTATTGGATAGCTGCAATACTGGCATTACTTATTTCCTGTAATAACTCATCTTCCCAAAACGAGAAATCAATGACTTCAGATC
>JAUXDH010000025.1 GCA_030618545.1 Chlorobiota bacterium | reverse complement strand
AAAACACTGATAGACGTAGGCTATCACCAGGCCGGAATTGATACACTGCTCAAATGTATTGAGATCAAAGAAAGGGCTTACGGTAAAAACAGGATCCGGTCCTCAAGAACATACAATTACATTGGTTTGGGCTATCTGTACTCAAATGACTTTGCCAATGCGCAAATATATTTTGGTAAAGCGATAAAAGTTATTCGATATAATAAAGTTTTTTTGCCCGAACTGTTTGACACTTACATGAACCTTGGAATACTTAGGAGCTCATCGGGAGAGTACAGTAAAGCATATTATCATTATGGCAGGGCAAAAATGGTACTGGATTCGCTTGGACCAAGAACAGATAGTATTTGGGTAGCACAGTTTTATTTCAATTATGGAGATCTTGCAACGACTTTAGGTAAATTCAAAGAAGCTCAAAAGTATTTCAATATGTCCGAATCGATTTTCCTGAGAAAATTTGGGCCAAAGTATGATTGGTTAGCAAGCATCAATGTCAGCAAAGGAAAAAATGAATTTTATAATGAAAATTATCATAAAGCCATATTGTTATATAAAAAATCACTCGATATTTATTTATACCACAATCGTATTAAAGCGGGCATACCGGTGGCTTACTATTATCTGGGCAGAACTTTATTTAAACTAAATGACTTCCAAGGCGCCATCGCATATTGTCAAAAAGGCCTTGAATATGATCCAGCTCCTACTAACCGATTGGCATTGCTGATAATTATCGCAAGTTCCTACGCAAAATTACCCGATCTGGTTAAGGCTGACCACTTTTTTAAACTCGCATTGGAAAAGGCTGATAATAAAGAGATAGAAATAAACATAAGTGCTTTTGTTCACCTGAAATATGCCGAATTCCTCTTTGCAAATCATCAATATGAAAAAAGTAAAACTCAGTTTGAAATTGCCAGGAAGAAGGGAATTCAGGGCCAGGGAGAATCTAGTACTATTAACGGTCTAATACTTTCACATCTTGGAAACTACCACCTGGTATTCAGCGGAGATTTACAAAAAGCCCTTGACTACTTTGAAGAATCATGTGCTTTCTGGAACCGCTTCTTCAAAGTAGAGGAAAACACACTTTCTCCACTATTCCCTAATGAAATTGATTTTCTGAGTGCGTACCGGGGGAAAGCCCAAACCTTATATCAATTTTATATAAAAACAAACAATCGGGAATACCTGGATGAGAGCCTGAGGTTCTATCAAATTGCCTTAAACAAGGCGGAACTTGTCAATAAGAACCTGGATAAAGAAAACAATTACCTGCTGCTTGAAAAGATCGAACCGGTGTATGAAGAAGCCATCGTAGTAGCAAACGAGATATTCAAATTAAAACAGGACACTGCCTCTTTTGTGGCTGCATTTGAGCTGGCTGAAATGAGCAAAGCCTCCGTATTGCTCAATTCAATCCAAAACAATTATGCATTGAGAACAGCAGAAGTCCCTGAGGACATTGTAGAATTTGAATTTCGGTTACGGACTGAGATCAACGGACTCAAAAAACTCAGGGCAGAAGAAGATAGCGAGAACAATGAATCCTCAAAGAAAATAACCTTCTTCAATTCACAGCTTCTTGAACTCATGGTCACGCATGACAGCCTGAAAGAAGAAATAGAGCAGAATTACCCCAGGTATTACCAGCTTAAGTTTGACAGAACCATTATCAATCTTGATACTTTACAATCCAACCTGAATGAAACCGATGCGATAGTGGAATATGCACTTTCGGATTCCGCACTCTTCCTTTTTTTGATCACAAGGGATACATTTGATCTTCAAAAGATCAACATTGATGAACAGTTTTATAGTTCACTTAATCATTTGATTAATGTGAAAGATGCTGACATTGGTACAATAGGAGAAGACAACATTTCAGATTATGTTTTCCATGCTGGATTTTTATGGGAGTGCCTGATCGAACCTGTCTATAAAAATATCAGCGGCAAGCACCTGATTGTAATCCCGGACGGCCCACTTGGTTACCTTCCTTTTGAAATCTTATTAAATGCAGATGCTGCCGGCGAAGTGAAATATTTCAACGAGCTCCCATACATGTTGAAGGAATTCCCCATTTCCTATGCTCACTCATCCACCTTAAAATACAACACTTTCTTTGATAACAACCAGAAGGCTTCTAATGGTGTGGTTTCTTTTTCACCATCTTATGATCAAAGCAAATATAGAGGTGATAGAAGAGATTATCGTTTATCGGATCTACACTATTCGGATGAAGAAGCAAAAGCGGTGAGAAAGATTTTTGGAGGCAAAGCTTATCGGAACAGCAAGGCTACCAAATCCAGGTTTGTGGAAGAATCAGGAAATTATCAATTGATCCACCTGGCTATGCATGCCCTCATCAATGATTCCCTTCCTTTGCTTTCGGAACTTATATTTGCTCAGGAGGGGAAAAAAGATACATCAACAAACATACTGCATACATACGAGGTCTTCGGATTAGAACTGCAGGCAGACATGGTAACCCTGAGTGCCTGCAATACCGGAACAGGCAAGCTGCAGAAGGGTGAAGGAATTATGAGCCTGGCTCGTGGTTTTATCTATGCAGGTGTACCTGCAGTGGTTATGACCTTATGGGAGGTTCAGGATAAAAGCGGTTACGATATCATGCGTAGTTTTTATCAATACCTCAAGGCAGGTGATTCCAAGGATATTGCTCTTCAAAAGGCAAAGATTGATTTTCTGGAAAAGGCAAATATGTTTAAATCGCATCCCTACTTCTGGTCCTCCTACATTTTATCAGGAGATTCTTCAACAATTGACATTATTGAAAAAGAACAGGAATCTGATTACCTGCTAACCATAGCAGTCATTGCAGTAATATTGCTTCTGTTGATATTTCTTAAAATAAAAAAGCGCAAGAACCGTGTTACAGTTCCTGCGCCTTAAGCACATTTAGTTTTTAGTAGTTTCCAGGCATTGTATTTTAGTCGCTGCCCATTCTAGTAAGTAGTTCGATTGATTTAGTTTTATAAAAAGTGTTACCAGTAGCGATGTCATTAAAAACCATTAATGCGGCATCATCCTTTTTGGAAGCGAGATAGCACAGACCCAGGTGCCATGCAGCCTGGTCGATAAACATACTTTCACCGTCATCAATAATGTTTTTAAATTGTTCTTCTGCTTGTCCGTAATTTTCAAGATGCATATGGCTGAAGCCACTGTATAATTTACCCAGCATATTGTCAGGTATTTCTTCAAATGCTTCAATTGCCTTATTGTAGTCCTGATTAGCGAAATTGTTCATTCCCTGATGAAGAATGGTATTGGAAGAAGTAATTGACCGGACAGTCATCAGGTCATATTCCGGGGCAAAGTATTCTTCAAATAATTGTTGTGAATTGGATGAGGAATTAAATACTGACTTGTACATAAAACTTCCACCTACAATCAGCGCCAGTACTAAAACGGCTGCTGCCAGTTGCGCGGCTTTTGAATATCTTTGGATGATAAATCTTCTGCCGGAATCGGGATGGGCTTTGTTGAGCGCATCTCGCAAAGCAAGTTTCTTTTCATCCCTGATAGATGCCATAACTTCTTCCTGAAACTTTAGCTCTTTTTCCATTTCCGGATCTTGCTTTAGCATTTCATTGAAGTTATTTAATTTATCATCTTTCATATTTCCCAACAGATAGGCATCAATTAACTCCTGTTTGTTACTGTTCATTTTCTCAAGTGTTTTTGTAGTTCTTGTCGTTTTTGATTAGATTTATGAGTCGTTCTTTGCAAATTCTTCTTTTCTTGTATGTATATCCGACAGATTTGTAGTTCATTGTTTCTCTAATTTCATCTGGTTTGTAACCTTTGGCCATCAACCTTAATACTCTCTGGCACTCTTCGCTGAGATTCCTAAAATGTTTCTGGTATATTTTAATCCGATTTTCCTTTTCAATCAATTCATCCAGTTCACGCTTTACTTCCAGCGAATAAATCCTGTCAAACTCAAGGTTATTATCTATTGATTCAAAGTATTTGTTATCTCTTTCTCTCAAAATCTTCAGCCATTGATATTTACAAATCGTGTAAAAATATGTGTAAAAACTGCTTTTAATGACCAGATTTTTACTGTTGGCCTGTTCATAGATAATGACTATTCCATCCTGGAATAGATCCTTCGCATCTTCTCTGGTGCCACGATGTTTAAGAACAAACTTTTTAACGGACTCGAAGTACTCCCGATAAACGTACTGAATGATCTCCCGATCGTTCTCTATAATTCCCTTTAGAATATTTTCAGACGCGATTTCTTTCAATGTCCTAATAGTTAGTACCGGATTAAACGAAAATTGTACCCCTTAATTTCAAAATATTTTTCAAAAGCATCAAAACTTCAATTAATTATGCCATGAAATCAAGTGATTATCGGGCAAAATTAAATATTAGTTTGAGCTAAAAAAGCAAATCTAATTTAGAAGCTGATTAATCATCCAGCTTATCTTTTAGCGACTTAAATCCATTACCAAGAATTTCATTGGCATTGAGGACAGTTACAAACGCATTTGGGTCAATCTGATGAATATAATCCTGCAACATCACCGTTTCTCTTCGGTTGACGACAGTAAAAATGATAGAACTATCCTTCCGGTTGTAAAGTCCTTCGCCTTTTAATAAGGTGCCACTTCGGTTAAGGTCATTAATTATCTTGTCCCTGATTTCATCCATTTTTTCAGAAACGATAAACAATACTTTATCATAATCAATTCCTTCAAGAATTGTATCGAGGACCTTACCGGCAATAAAAATTACAATAAGGGAATAAAGAGGGATTTTCCAATCCTGGAATGCCGCCAACCCTACCAGCACAATGACCGAATCTACCATAATCAATAATCTGCCAACTGGCATTTTTGTGTATTTACTGATCATCATTGCAACAATATCGGTGCCGCCGGAAGTAGCCCTGGATTTAAAGATTAAGCCCAGACCAACACCTATGAACAAACCACCAAAAATGGAGGACAGTAAAGCATCACCTTCTACCAGCGGCTCAGTACCATAAAAATAGGTCAGGCCATCCACAAAAACGGCAGTCAACACAAATCCTACAACAGTTTTAATTCCAAATCGTGGCCCTAAAACTTTAATACCAATAATGGTTAGGGGGATGTCGAACGCCAGTGCAACCAAACCAACAGGCGTCCCTAACAGGTGATGCAGAACAATCGAGATACCATAAACTCCACCCGGAACAATTTTATATGGTGTGATAAACAAAACAAATCCTGCGGCCAGGATAAAAGAACCAAATAAAATCAGGCTATAATTTTTCAAGCCTCTTTTGCTGAACAATTTGTCTTTTCTTAAGAATGCCATGATAATAGAGTTTTGAGTCCGGAGTTCAGAGTTTCGAGTTCTGAATTCTGAGTCCGGAGTTTTAATATTAATTATTTCTACTGTTAATTAAACTTCTCATTATTTACAAATCACCAACGACCAATGACCAAAAAAGGCGCGCAAAAGTAGTAAGTTTAAATTACTGGCAAAATGTTTTAATTAAAATATCCTGTTCGACTTTAATTTATGAAGCAAGCGCCTGATGAACAGGAAGGTAAGTCAATCAATAATATTGGGACATAAGTGGCTGTTGGGATGATTGATGCTATTAATAAAGTCAATAGTGATGACTATGCTTTCAAAAACCTACTAACCTTCGACTGTTTAAACAATGTATCAAGCAGGAAGATCAAAAAACCCAGTGAGAGTATCAACTCTGCAGGTTCCTGGTCACGCCAGACAAAGAAATTGCCAAGGTCCATACTTTCAACTCCAAAAGCAGTAACAAACAAGGGTATGATCCATTCAAGGAAAAAGTACACGATAAAGACAACCAGGAAAAATGAACTGATATACCATGGGGGATAAAGGAACTTGATCTTCTCAACTTTTTCCTGGCTAATCAGCAAGGGAATGATCAACCATGTAAAAGCTCCGTAAAACCCAATAAGGATGTAAACCTCACTTATCAGATGCTGAAACAAGGTCAGGTTATGAATAGATATTTCTTTCTGGGTATTGTGTTCTTCAAAATAATCCGGATTCTGAATCTCAAATATCCGCTGCCCCCAACTGATCTCTTCAAAACAGATCATCAGCATAGCAATCGCAAACAAAAAATACATTCCTGTCATGGCATAAGATCTTCTGACCAGATACCTGAAAGTAATGATCATGGCGACCAGGAATGACAGGAAATAGAATCCGGCCTGAAAATCCTCAATTGTTGAATCCTCCTGGATCATTTTCAAATAAGCATCAGAAAAGAAAAGCTTAAGGAAAATAAAGCTTGCAAAGAGGATTATGGGAATCCAGAAAATGAGCTTTTTTATTGAATTTGCAGGCATTAGTGAACAGGAGGAGATTTATTGAACTACAAAGATAATGTAAAATACACAATTGAGAAATAACAGTTAAAAAATCAGCTACTTATGCTAAGATGGTTAAGTTTGTTGATAATCATAATTATCCATTTAAAAATATCATCATGAAAATTACCTTAAAAGTATTGGCAGGACTATTAATCATGTTAGTTCTGCAAACAAACATTGTTTTTTCTCAGGAAACAAAAGAAGAAGCACAACAACCACCCGTTATCGTTGTTACTACTGCACATGCCGATTTTGATTATAAGGAAGGAACCTACAAAGATTGGCTTGAATTGGAAAAGGAATATTTCGAAAAGGTAACTTCAAAAAATGAGTACCTGATGAATACGAATGTGTTGACTCATTATTATACTGAAGATAATTCGGAAGTTAAATTTGTCAGGGTTTGCAAAGACTGGAATGATATTGAGAATTCATCTGATAATATTAAAGGCTTAATTGAAACACACTGGCCTGACGAGGAAAAAAGGAAAGAGTTTTTCAAAAAATACGGCCAGTATTTTACCGGCTGGCATGCCGATTACATCTATCAGAATATTCCGGAGTTGATGAAATAGAAATTCAAATTAAAAAAGCACCCCATATCCCGAGGTGCTCCACAATATAAATGATACTCGAGTAATTATATCAATTGCATCAAAAGGTAGATCAATGTTCCAGCGACCAGTATGGGGGCCAGTCCTGAGAGTATGATCTCCAATTTTGTTTGGTAAGGTTTCATGGCTGCGCGTTCTTAGTTGTATTGTTAAATGTATTAAATTCCTACCCTAATGACAACTAAAAACAGCCGGAGTTGTAAGACTATGAATATTATTTTCAGGAACCGCACTGATTTATTTTTTACTAACTCAAAGCGGCTGTAACAATCTTCGCTATTTCTTCAACACCATCTTCATCTTTCATCGATGCTGAAAATTGGGAGGCCCTGAATTGGTACTTCCCACTCTTAAACTCATTCAGAACTGCAGCCATTGTTTCAATGTTCATCTTTTTCGGTATTACCGGAACAGGACCTAAACCTCCTTTATAAACACTGTTGCCCCAGAAATACTGATCATAAAACTGCGGCACTATGAATTGGGGAATTCCAGCCCTTGCAGCAGTATGTGTCGTGCCACTTCCTCCGTGATGCACAATTCCGGCCATCTTTGGGAAGAGCGTACCATGATGGGTATCACCTACACAATAAACCTGGGTATTGATGTGGCCATTTCCAAGCCCGGTCCATCCGGCTCCGACAATAACCCGGCATCCCGTCTTGTCAATAGCCTTCACTATCAATTCGGTAAATTCTTTGGGATTTTCAATTTGAACACTGCCAAATCCTATATAAACAGGCGGCTCCCCACTATTGATAAAGTCCTCCAATTCCGGATCTAAATTGCCATTTATCTGTCCATAACAATACCCGGTGTAATCGTAATGATACCTGTTTTCCCATGTCTTACAGGGAGGCGCCAGGCCAGGATTTATGGCGAGTAGTGTGTGGCTGTTTCCGGTGTGGTAATAATTTGAATCTCTAACAGCTTTAAGTCCGAGTTCAATTCGTTTTTTATTGACAGACTTCTTGATAATCATTTTGGAAAAGATGTTTAACCCCTTCCATCCAAGCCTGTTTATAAGAGTTGGCATGTTTTGCCAGGGCATAAAAGGCGGAGCATGCTTACCGGGTAAAATGGGCGCAAACCCCACCCTGAAATGGGGTATTTGTCGATATTCAGCAATTGTAGGCGCTGCGATTTCATTTATGGTGGTTACCAGTGCATCAGCATCCGCCGAAGCCTCAAGCATAAATTCAAACTGCTGCTCGGCAGATTTGGAAAAGAAATCAAATGCTCCTTTAAGCGAGCCGAGTCCACTCCCCATGCCCTGCATTACTTCCATGCTGTCTTCAGCGTAGAGGGAGGGCTTAAGTCCAAGTTCAAGACAATAATCATTGAAAAGCTCAGGTACACTAATCGCGGCTTGATGCCCCGCTTTCTGCAACAAGGCTGCAACCTCGATAATCGGATTGACATCGCCACGGCTACCTCTGCTGGAAAGGACTACTTTCATAGTTTGATTGTTCGTTAGTCACTTGCTTTTCATTGCTGATAATTCCACTCTTAGTTTGACTCTATCCCCGCCCTAAAGGACGGGGCAACTGATGGCGTCTCATCAATAATTCTCAATCGCTTCAATATCTATTTCCGGAAGGACGAAATCCTTTACCCGGTCTTTCTTCGATTTGTAATTGGCCCATGGAATTCTGAATAACAATGCCCTTGGATTGAATTTCAGGGACGACATCAGCCAGCAGCCATGCGTACACCAGCAATTGGCCTTTTTGCCGCCTCCAATTTCCTCGATCTCTTTCTTCATCACATCTGAATACAACGCCTTACTGATATTGAAATCATAGTCCTGGAGTTTACCGATGGCAGGCCTTACTTCACAGGATCGGAAGGCTCCGTTGTGGTCAACAACGATGGTTGTCTTTCCGGCCGTGCACGACATCCCCCAGGGGGTCGGCTCAAAGTAGTTTTCATCCTGCAGGTTGTTGACAAACCTGACAAATCCCATAAAATAGGTTTTAGCCAGGCTTTTCTTCACCCCTTTGAAATCCTTAAATAACCTGTTCGCCTGTTCTTCAAGCAGTGGCAGAACCGTTTTGCGTAAGTCAGCAATTTGCTCTTTGTTCAAAGTTTTAGTTGTGGGATCTTTAGGATCACCCCTGACAACTTCAAAGAATTGTGTTGAGATCAGGTCCTTTTTTAGCAGGTAAACACCAAGGTCAAACATCTCATGCAATGCTTCGGGAGTAACAACTGTGGCCACATTCTGAAGGAGCTTTGGATTGCTAACATACTTTTCTTTGATCAACTCCATCGACCTGATCGTTTTCTTGAAATTGCCGGGTACACCTCTGATTTTGTCATGTGTTTCGCCCAACCCATCCAGGGAGAAATTGAGATGGATGGAAAGTTCAGGACACTCCTTCAGGAGTCGGTCTATCCCTTCATCGATCTTCTTTGTCAGTAAGCCGTTTGTTGGCAGGTTGATCACCCTGGCATTATTGTTCTGATAAAATAGCTTGATGATATCCACAAGGTCATTCCTGAGGAACGGCTCACCACCCGACAGCCAGAGCTTATCGAAATTAGGAGATGTTTCCGACATTCTTTTAATCTCCTCGAAAGTCATGTCCTGGTTGGAATTCAACTCTTCGTGATAGAAACAAGTCCGGCAATTGGAATTGCATTTCGAAGTGACGAAAAGGAAAAAACCTTCCAGCTTTTTTCGTCTTACTAACTTATGCAGCATCCCCGGTTCGCCCTGATGGATGTCTTCTTCTTTCGTTGATGGAGAATCAATTCCAGGTGAATCAACGGTGGTGGATCTGCCTTCAACGGTGCTATCAATGATGGGTTCAGGTTGTTGTTCTTTTCTCATGTATTTTAATTTTTTGGGGCATGGCGGTACAAATATCTCAATATTCAACAAATGCGTAAGCTGTCACGGGACCGCCGGTAGCGCCAATGATTCTGACAGGACTTGTCTGAAGATCGAAAGCGCTCCTGCTTTCCTCCGGTATGGCGTGAAGATGTACCATGCTTTCAACGATGAATTTTTCTTTTAACAATTGATGTGCAGTGTGGCTTCCATCGGGATCTACGGTAAGCGAATCGGTTCCAACTACTTTTATGTTTTTAAATGATGCCAGGTATGCCGCGGCTTCAGGACTCAAATAAGGCAACAATTCAGGCTTGTGTGGAAAATTTTTCTCCAACCATTTGTCGTAACCCGTTCTTAATAACACTGCTCCTTTTTCCAGGAATAATGATTCGAAAGGCGTCAGGTCTTTTTTACTGATTTCTTTTAGGAATCGAATGCCATCAACCACCTCTGCGTTTATTGATTCTGACAGGTCAATCAGTAAGGCCGGATTAAAGCAATAATCGAGGTTGAACACTTCAAAACCCTTGTCCATAGAATCGGGATTCTGATGATTAGGAGCATCGCCATGCGGCTGAAAATGGTGGTCGCCCAGCTCATGGATGTAATGGTGCCAGCCTGTTTCATGAATGTCGCTAAAGACCTTCCTTTTTGGTTTGGGATCTCCAGGGTAAACTTCCTGATCAAGGCTCAACGGGTGGGTGAGGTCAATGACGAAGAATTCCTTATCTCCCAGTTTTATTTTCTTACTTATCATAGGTTAGATTTCGACTTGATGTTTTTTTAACAGCTCTTCTGTTTTCTGCCATAGAAGTTTTCCGTTCTGCGGATCGGCAGCTTTTTCATCTACATCTTTCCGGCTCATCAGAAACAAATAATCTGTTGCTTTTCCTTCCACATCTTTGGAAGTTGTCAGATATACAACCGGCTCGCTGGCATCCTCCGGTGACCGGAAGAACATTTTGAATACCAGTTTCAGCAACGGCTGAAATAAAGCAGGAGCCTCCCTGGCAATGTTTGAATTGACCGGGCCCGGACAAAGTGCAAAAACTGAATATTCAGGATGCTGATTTGGATTGAGCCGTCGTGACAACTCCTGAGAGAAGGTCGTCATCAGCAATTTGTAGTAGCCGTAACGTTCCACCGACTTGCCCATGCTGTATTCTTTGAAAGCACCAAAATCATCCCATTCAAATCCGTCCGGGTTGCGGTGGCTTTCGGAAGAGACAAATATGATGCGGGGTAATCCCGAGCCATCTTTAATAAAAGTATCCTCCTTGAGCAGAAGGTTAACAAGGACGAACTTGGCAAGGTAATTAACAGAAAACATTTCCTCTAATTCATGTTTTGTCTTTCGGGCTTTTTTGGAAACAACTGCCGCATTGCAGATGAGGATGTCGATCTTATTGAATTGGGATTTGATTTCTTTGACTAGGTTTTTTATGGAATCGAAATCTGAAAGGTCGACATGGATCATATGTACTTTGGTTGATCCGGAAGCTTTTTTTACCTCCTCTCCCCTTTCGGGGATGCCGCTGCGAACTGCCATGATCACTTCGGCGCCCAGCCTGGCCAACTCTTTTGCTGTTGCCAGCCCAAGTCCTGAACTGGAGCCTGTGATCAACACCTTCTTTCCATCCAGCCTCTCATCCGGTTTCAGCTCGCCTACCCTCTCTTGCTTCTTAAAAAGGTCACTGATGCCTTTGTAGGTGGCTGTGAAGGGGTTGTTGTATTTCTTTTGTGGTTTGGTCATTTGAAGATAATGGTTTCTGAAGTTTGGAAGCAAGTTGTTACACAAAGTGGCACTAAGACCCTCGAAGTTCCACAAAGTGGGCTCTTCGTGTATCTTAGTGAATCCTTTGTGGATCTTTGTGTAACAGATTGAAAATGGTATCTTATAGTAGTATGTCCAGTATTCATGTTCTGCCCTGGTAGTTAATAGATTTCTGGAACTTTTGATAGGCAGCAGTATGCCTATCGATGTACTCTTTATCAATACCAAAATCATCAAGACTGTAAATGTGATTGCCGTATTTTCCCTGTGGATTTCGATTGTTGGCCTGAATAAATGTCTTTTCCAATTCCGGTGAAACGGGTTCTTTCCTGTCTGAATAGATGTGGTGAATCACTTCAATTGAGTCGTTCACCAAATCCTTGTAAGGCACATCCGTGAAACATGTCCTATGATTATTTTTCTCATGAAATGCCAATGCTTTCGATAGCATATAACCATTCTTCTTCACCCAGAATTCGGCCACCTCATGTTTATCCACCTTGTCGCTGAACATCACCCTTGAATAGGAAACCATGCTTAGAAATGAAGGGACAGATTCATAAACTGAGCGATGAGTCCAGATGTATTGTACATCTCCAAAATGCCTATCCACCTGATCCAGGTGCTCAAGGTGATGCGGTGTCTTGAGTATCCATCGTTTAGCGGGTCTTTGCCATTGCAGCAACTTCAACAACCTGGCCATGTATTCGTAGGCCAGAGACTGGTCGGTCTTCATGAGCCAGTCAGAATAAGAAGGCACACGGGTGATGGCCTCGGCAGTCTGGCTCATGAAGGATACATCCAGCAACAACACATCTTCTTCAGGTGCAAGGTGCTCAACCGGATGAATAGCAAAAAATCCAGGGGACATGATACGTAATGCCTTTTCACTTGTCCGGGCAATTTTAATACGATTCCTGCCATCTCTGGCATCACCCTTAATGGGAGCAGGATTGAGCGCCTCCCAACTTAGCAAGGCCCTGTTGTCAGGATCAGATGCCAGTAATCTTTGCAGCTTGGTGGTACCTGTTCTTTGTAAACCAATCACAAGCATAACCGGGTAAAGCTCCTGTTCAAGTATTTCCGGATGCTTTTTAAAAAGATATTCAGCACGCAGCCTTACAGCCAGCAAATTGATCAGCCGCTGTTTTGAGATAAACCTTCCCACAGGATGAAGCATGGCCTCATCATTCAAAGAAACCAACATTCTATCGAGGGGTTCATCCCAGAACATGCTTCCCAAATCATTGAGGCCTGTAACTTTTCTGGCTGACCTGATCAGATCGTCTTTGTCCAGCCTTGTTTTCGTTCCCAGAAAATAAGTTCCCTTCCAGGTCTTATTCAATCCCGTAAACCACCAGGGCTGCTTATTAAAATGATTGGCTTTTATTTTTCTGTTTGGATTCACGCTTGCATTAGTTCAACAAGTTTTACCACCCTGCAGTCAGGCTGAACCGGTTCAACACCCTCAGGAAGCCGATACCACCGCCAGCACATGGTTCCTTCAACGTGGCTGCAGGTATCAATCCAGTTTTTAATCCCTGGATTTTCATGGGCAACGACCACTTTAACGCTGCCATTTTTCTCAAAGTGCGCATTGCCTTTGCTGATACAAATATTGAAGTAACGGTAATCCAGTGATTCCATCCAATAATTATTCAACTGGAAATTCCAGGAATCACATTCAGGCGGATCAACTGTGATGACCAATGCCTCATCTTCCGCCAGCTTCCAGTAGCTGTGGTAGTAAATAATATTCCTGTCACCACCGGCAGCGTTAGAAACTTCAGGATCAAACTGCGGCAACTGGTTAGGATGCTTCTGAAATCCCTTCGCCCAACGGGCAAAAAGCAAGGGGGCTCCCGCGATAAAAAGTGAGGCGGTTTTCAATCCTTCATCAACCATCTTCGGGCTAATGGGATCGGGAGTGGTTTGGCCGCTCAAATTCTCGATCTTTACTTCCGCAGCTACTTCTTCGAAACGGTTCAGGAAAGTCTGCCTTACCATGAACAGTCCTGTTTCATCTTCAATTTTCAGCCAGTTTTTTCCCTTTTTCTCTTTGCTGAGGATGATCTCAAAACTGCCATCTTTCTCTACCACCAGATCATTCCCTTCCAGTTGACCGTAGGGAGCAAGGCCTCCGGTGGAACCATAATTTCCATTCTGTGTAAAAAATCCGATGTAATGGACGGTGTTTCGATTGCCGGTGACTTTATACTCATACTCGCCGCTGATCTGGGCATTGAAATAGTAATTATCAGGATTGTCTGCCCCCATTTTAACAGTTTCATGCACCATTCTTTTTAAAACCGGAAAAGCAGGATCCGCATATTCAACAAATGCCTCAAGCCCTGCGCGGGTTAAACGGGTCAGGTAACGGAGACCTTCGGCCTGATTAAAAACATCCTGGGGCGTGCCTGTATATTTTAAGACGTTCCCGGCAAGTTTAAGCTGATGACAAAACTCCTCCCATGCCTTGCCGGAAACCACCCTCTGTAAATGGATATCCTCTTCCGATTTTCCTGAAATTTTCAGTTTTATTTTCCTGAAGAATCCCAGAACACTGAGATAAGCAAAGAGTAATTTACGCATGCACCGGATTAATTGTTATCATTGTGGTTTTTGGTAAAGGGCGTAAAAATAAAACAATTCAGCATGTCTTCGTTCAACGAAAAATATGGTCCCTGGGCCATTGTTGCCGGTGCTGCGGAAGGACTGGGAGAAGCTTATTCAGAGGCGCTTGCCAGAAGAGGTGTCAACATTTTCATGGTGGATAACCAGGCTGTTCCACTGGAAAATCTTTCTGATCGTTTGCAAAAAGAGTACGAAATACAAACAAGACAACTTATTATTGATCTTGCTGATGATGATGCTTCGGAACAGATCATGGGATTGACACAAGAGTTTGATGTCAGCTTACTCGTTTATAATGCAGCTTACAGTTTGATCAAACCCTTTGTTGATCATACTGAAGAAGAATTGGAGACTTTTATCAAAGTCAATTCCAGCATGCAAATCCAACTGGTTCATGCTTTTTCGAAACGGTTGATTGATCAGAATCATCGTGGCGGACTGCTGCTCATGTCATCACTTGCCGGGTTGATAGGTATGCAGCTTGTGGCACCCTATGCAGCTACGAAAGCTTTCACCTGGAACCTGGCTGAAGCGCTTCACCATGAACTGAAACCACACCATATCGATGTGATGGCCTGTGTTGCAGGAGCGACATCTACTCCTGCCTATCTTAAAACCAACCCGAAATACGGATTATTAAAACCTGCAGTGATGAAGCCAGAGGTTGTGGCTGAATCGGCTTTAGATTCCCTGGGAAAGAAAACATTGTTTATTCCGGGTTTTTCAAACAGGTTGAATTACTTCATACTTACCAGATTATTACCACGAAAAATGGCTGCAACCATTGCCAATAAGACCATGGAAAAGATGTATGGCCATTACCTCTCATCCTGAAGTTGAGACAACAAACAGACCACACAAAGTAAAAAATCTGCGTCCATCTGCGAATAACTCTGCGCACATCTGCGAGAACCACAAATTGAAAAATCTGCAAGCCAAAAAACCTACTTCAAACTTACCTCTCCCTGCTTCTCTGCGCCTCCGCGTGAAATTACCCTGTGCCGCCGTGTGAAACCACCCTCCCCTTATCCGGAAACATTCAAAACCTAATTTTGCCTATTTTTAGCAGCTCACTAAAAGAGAGGATTGGCTGATGAAGGTTTTTCTTATTTATATACGCGACGAGGATTATTACAATATTCTTCCTGAAAAGCTCAGGAAGAAAAACAATGACGATTGTGTTGAGATCATGGCTTTTCCGCCACTGGGTATTCAGACGCTGGCGCCTGTGATCAGAGGTCATGGACACGAGGTAACCATGTACGACACCTGCCACCCTGAGATGAAGGAAGAGCATATTGAGCTGGATGTAAAAGAGGTAAATCCGGATGTGATAGCCCTTTCCTTTCTTTCCACCACTTCCTACCTGGTGATGAAGAGCATGGCAGAACGATTGAAAAAAGCAGCCCCCAAAACACCCCTCATTGTGGGAGGGGCCTTTGCCACGGCAAATGCTGTTCAAATCCTGAATGATGCCCCTTACATCGACTGTGTGGGTCGTGGTGAAGGTGAAGAACTTATTCCTGATTACCTTGACAACCTTGACAATCCCGGAACAGTTAGAGGACTGACCTGGCGCCTGAATGATGAAGTTATTGACAATCCTGTGCGTGCCCTGATCAAAGACCTGGATAAATTCCCTTATCCCGACAGGAAAAGCCTGCCCATCGAATATATCGAATCGATGCCGCTGGATGTGCCCGCAGTGCTTTCGCTGGACCGGTTCTGCACCATGCAAACCACAAGGGGATGTCCCTTTAAGTGTATTTATTGCGACATACCTACCCTGGCACAGGGTAGGTGGCGGAGTCGTTCGCCCGAGCATGTGCTGGGTGAAATGCAGCAGCTCCACGACGAAGGTTACCGGTCGATTTACCTGACCGATGATCATTTCCTGATGCAGCGCAAACGTATTGAAGCCATTTGCAATGGCATCATCGACAGGAAACTGGAATTTCACTGGGGATGCGAAGGCAGGGTTGACTCGGTGGCTGTGGATGAATTGCCGCTGATGGTTAAAGCCAACTGCAATTTCCTTGCATTCGGTGTGGAAGCGGGCACACAGAAAGTACTCGACCGCCTGAACAAAAACCAGACACTTGAACAAATTGAAAATGCAATCAACCAGGCCAAAAAGCATGGGATTGAAACTGCCCACGGCTTTTTCCTGATCGGTTCTCCGGATGAGACCTTCAATGACATCATCGAAAGTTTCAAGTTTGCCGCACGACTGAGACTGGACACCTTCGGCTTCAACAGGCTGTGTGCCTACCGTGGCACTCCATTATGGCAGGAATATGTGGACAGAGGCATCATCGAAGATGAACGCGATTGGCATAAGTGGTTCAAATGTTCTGACATCGATCCCACTATTCTACCAAGCGAAGTGGTCCACCAGGCAAGGAAGAAAGGTTATATAAAATTATTTGGTTACCTCGCGCTCCATCGCCCGATGGCCACTTACAGGCTCCTGCGCAAATTCGGTCGCTATATGACTGCCTCTGATATCTTCACTCTCCTCTGGAGTCCTTTCCGGAAAAAGGCGTTGACACGCAAACCGGAATTGCCTGAATGGATGATTGAACAGGGATTGGATGCACCCATAAGGGAGGCGTCCTGAAAATTCCGGTGTGGTGCATCAATTTCGCTTACTAACTAAAAATGTAATTCAACATGGCATGGTTATATTTAATTATCGCAGGGCTTTTTGAAATCGGCTGGCCTGTCGGATTGAAGCTGGCACAGACACCAGGCAAAACAGCTATTGGTGTGATGCTAGCAATAGTCTGTATGGCCTTGAGCGGGTTTTTACTTTTCCTTGCTCAACGAGATATTCCAATGGGTACTGCCTATGCGATATGGACTGGCATTGGAGCTGCAGGAGCTTTCATTGTGGGTATATTTCTCTACAGGGATCCTGCGACAGCAGCCCGAATTGTTGGCGTTTTGCTCATCATTTCCGGAGTGGTGGTATTGAAACTCGCACACTAAGTGGCATCGGGTAAATAAAACTAAAAAATACATCTTCGCGCCTCCGCGTGTGGGCAGGTCTGTGTGAAAAAACCCGCGATCGCTGCGGCGCTGCGTGAAAAAAAAAGGTGTAATTTCCAGTATCTTTAAGTACTCTTTAGCTTAGAATAGGATAATGATAAAAAAGGAAGTCTGCATCATCGGCGGAGGTGTCATCGGCCTTTGCAGCGCTTATTACATGAACAAAGCAGGTTTTGAGGTAACAGTTGTTGATCGAACCGAAATGACAAGCGGTGCAAGTTATGTGAATGCCGGCTACATCACACCAAGTCATATCATTCCACTTGCCTCACCCGGCATGCCCCTGAAGGGATTGAAATTTATGTTCAATCCTGAAAGTCCTTTTTATTTGAAACCACGGTTCGAGCGTGATTTGATCAGGTGGAGTTGGGAATTCCTGAAGAATTCCACCAAAAAGCATGTGGAGAGATGCGCACCTGTTTTGAAGCAATTCAACGAGAAAAGCAGGGAATTGTACCAAACATTTATTGAACAGGAAAAACTTGATTTCAGTTTTAGCGAAAGCGGATTGCTCATGCTCTGCCAAACAGAAAAGATGCTGCATGAAAAAAAAGAAGCCGGAGAATTTGCCAGGAAGCAAGGATTAAAAGTTGACTTTTTAAGTCAATCAGAAGTAAAGGCTTTCGAATCTGAAGTCATTCCTGATGCGGTTGGAGCAGTTTATTACCAGACCGATGCAACGATCATCCCTCAAAACTTTATGAGTCAACTGAAAACCCGGCTTAAAAACAATGGAGTGAAGATCCTTTCAAAAACATCTGTTCAGAGCATTCATTTTCAAAATGGTAAACCGACGTTTCTAAGCACTGAAAATGGTCAGCTTAAATTCGATGCACTCCTTATCGCGGCCGGTTCCTGGTCTTCTGAGATCCTGAAACAAACAGGCATAAAGTTGTTGTTACAGGCAGGAAAAGGCTACAGTTTTGAGATTGACAATCCCGGGATAAAATACCCGGCCATACTCTGTGAAGCCAATACTGCAGTTTCTCCAATGGGAAATAAATTACGTTTTGGAGGCACAATGGAGCTGGCGGGCCTTAACCAGAGTATCACCAAAAGAAGGGTGAGAGCCATCAAAGCTGCTGCTGAAAGATACTATCCTGGAATACAGATTAACGAAGCTGTTCTGGAAACTGCAGGTACTGGACTGAGACCAGTTTCGCCCGATGGTATGCCCTACATTGGTAAGTTAAAACAATTCGAAAACGTTTACGTCGCTACCGGTCATGCGATGATGGGGATGAGTTTGGGGCCGGCGACGGGGTTGTTGGTTAGTGAGATACTTCAGGGTAAAGAGACCTTTATCGAAACAAAACTTTTTAATCCGAATCGGTTTGATTGAACTTTATATTTCACGCCGCGACGCTGCGGACGCTGCGTGAAAATTCCTCTTCGCCTTGCGTGAAACTGTTAACCCTTCAAATGATACTCCACCACCAAATAAGGCTCAACGGTTTTATAATCCAGAAATGATTTTGTATCCGTGTACACGTGCAACATCCTTTGAAGAATCACCAGTGGACCACCAAAAAACTTAAATGGATTCATCAATTCTGATCTTGTTCGCATATGTTCTTCAACGATGCCATCCCATCTCACCGAATAATCTGTCAGCAACTCATCCACAACATTCCGGTTGTAATGCCACAGCGGATGATACTTCAATGACATGGGCGTATGGCTGTTGTGCCAGCGGTCAAGGAAGGTTTTGTAATCGATGTTTTTCTTTTGTTTGAAAAGAGTGAGCAGGCAATCACCGGGGGTTTTTTCGCCTTCGGCCCAGGTTTTTTCATAAGCCACCGGTAGTGCTTCCGTGACTGAGTAGGCGCCTTCAAAACCTTGCAATTGGGTAATCACTTCAATAGCCTTCTCATCATTTTTCTTAACAGTGATGGATGCGATCTTCTTCTTCTTAAAGGGGATGATGGATACTTTGGGAGGAGATTTTTCAGTGATCGTATAGCTTAAGTTTAAGATATGATTGTCCTGAGCCATAGGTTTCACAATCGAATCTATTCGTTCTTTAAACAAATTGTAGCTTTCTTCCTTTTTTCCTCTTACCAGATATATTTGCTTCATCACTCTTTTCTTTCTCCCTGCCCTGAAGGACAGGGTAACTGAGATTTTTTTGATAAATGTGATTTATTTGTTCGTTAACTTCAATCAACTATATCAGAGTACCTATTTCATACTTTTTCTCTTGACATTAATCTTCTTAATTAAGTGTTATTTTAGCCTGCTTTATTTGAAGCAAAGAAACTAAAATGGGCGAAACCACAACCAACAATAAAAAACCAAATGTGTTGATTACAGGAGGCTCCGGATTCCTCGGGAAAAGAATTGTGGAAGAATTCCTGGCTCCCGATAGCCCGCTTATCCCCGGTAAGGTCAGGGTACTTGACATCAAACCCTACGATGGTAAGCTTAAAGAAACAATAGAATTCGTTAAAGGGGATATCAGGAACCCTGATGTCGTTAAAGAATCCTGCAAGGGCATGGACCTGGTAGTTCATGCTGCTGCCATTATTGACTGGGGAACCAAATCAAAACAGGAAGTGCTGGCAATCAATGTAGAGGGCACAAGGAATGTTATTGAAGCCTGCAGGGAAAATGGCATCGAGTACATGATTTATACAAGTTCTTTAGATGCCGTATTTACAGGCAAACCCCTTGTAAACATTGACGAAACTCAACCCTATCCTAACCATCACCATACAATCTATTGTGAATCGAAAAAGTTAGCAGAAATCGAAGTAAAGAACGCAACCAACGAAAAACTGAAAACGGTAATGCTGAGGCCTTCCGACATTTATGGTGAGGACGATCCTTATCACATGGACTCATTAGTGGATATGGTGAAGTCAGGTTTTTATGTCAGGCTGGGTAATGGGAAAAGCAGGAATCAGCATGTTTATGTTGGCAACATGGCCTATGCTCATGCACTGGCTGCAGCAGAGCTGATGAACGGCAACGAGAAAATCAACGGCCAGATCTATTTCATCACTGATGGTGAAGCGGAGAACTTCTTTAAATTCTTTGATCCGTTGGTTATTGGTGCAGGTTACAAACTATTTCCGAAAAACCTATGGCTTCCGCGATGGTTTGCCTTTTCTATTGCCACACTGTCGGAGTTTGGGGCTGCATTGATGAGGCCGATCAAAAAATACAATCCCAAACTGAGTCGTTTTGCTGTTACCTACATATCTACTGATTTCATTTTTTCTGCTGATAAGGCAAAGAAAGATTTCGGTTTTAAACCCAAATACAGCCATGCCGAAGCGACAAAAGGAACGATAGAATTCTACAGGAAAGCGAATCCAAAAAATAACATGTGAGAAATATTTACGCACTGTTTTCCGGTTACAGCAAGTAAAAAAACTTTTCACAAACAAAGAAGAAATATAGTTCCATAGTTTATATCAACATTGACCTTAAAGAAATCCGTAAATTGCCATTTCCTTATTCAGGTACTATGAAAATATTATCATTGATTTTTGCTCACATGATTTTTCTGGGTTTAGCTCTACCCATGGCGGCTCAAAATAATCAGTCCAAAATCTATTGGCAACTCTCAGGTAAAAACAGTACCGTTTGGGACTTAACTTCTGAAACCAAACTCCCCCACTCCGACAACATAGAGATGAGCGGGAAAAAAGTGGCTGCCATCATTTCTTACAAGGTAGATGAAAACAGACGGCTGACGGTAAGCAGAGATGTGATCTTTCCTCAACTGCGCATCTTCATCGAATCATCAGCAAACAACTGGAGAAAATACCGCGCCTACCTGAGGGATGAATACAGTGATGAGTTTCTTCCAACAATAGTGGTGGATGAAAGAACTTTTGAACCAGGGCCTTTGGATTCGGTAAGGATCAATGGGATGCTTCAGTTTTTTCATGCTGAAAGACAGGGTTTAATCGTTGAAAGAACATTAATGCCTTCCATGACTGAGAGGCTATTTGTAGAAAGCTGGAAGCTGAGGAATGCCACGGATGCGCTGATTTTAATTGAGATAGGCAAGATGAAACTCATACAGGGGCAGGAAGGTCAAAATGGCCATTTTACAAGAATAATCTTTGCTGATACGGAAGGAAAGGTGCCTGTTGAACCGGGGAAATCCATTTCCTTTGCTACTTATTTTTCAGCTCAGCTAAATGATGAAGCTTCTATCATGGAGCCCTATTCTGAAGTACTCTCAAAAAGGGAATCCTTTCTTGAGGAAGTCAGTACAAATCTGGTAATGGAATCCCCTGACCCTGTCTTAAACCAACTATTTGCTTTCTCTAAGATCAGGGCAGCGGAAAGTATTTATGATACAAAAATGGGGTTGGTACATTCTCCCGGAGGTGGTCGTTATTACACAGGAGTATGGGCCAACGACCAGGCGGAATACAGCGGTCCTTTCTTTCCCTATCTGGGTTATGAAACCGGTAATGAGGCCGCAATGAATGCCTACCGTCAGTTCCTGAGAAACATCCCCGAAGGTGATGGCAATTTCTGGTCTTCGTTTGAAATGGAAGGAACGGTGACATGCTGTGGGGGCGACCGCGGGGATGCCGCCATGATCGCTTTTGGCGCCAGCCAGTATACCCTTGCCAGCGGAAAAAAGGAGGAAGCGGAGGAAATCTGGCCGCTTATCGAATGGTCATTGGATTATTGCGATCGTCACAAAAATGAGTTCGGTGTCATCAATTCGGATTCGGATGAAATGGAAGGACGCATTGCCACGGGCGGGGCCAACCTTGCCACCTCATCACTTTATTACGGGGCGCTGAAACAAACCGTTCTTCTGGCAAGAGCACTGGACAAACCAAAATCAATGATTCGTGCCTATGAAAAGCAGGCTGCTGATCTGCACCAGTCCATTGAAGCCTATTTCGGAACCGAGATCGAAGGACTGGAAACTTACCGGTATTTTAAGGGACATCCTTACTTACGACACTGGATATGCCTTCCTCTGGTGATGGGAATCGATGACCGCAAAGATGGAACCCTTGATGCGTTGTTCACAAAACTCTGGACAGACAATGGAGT
>JAUXDH010000001.1 GCA_030618545.1 Chlorobiota bacterium | reverse complement strand
CAGCAAATTGAAGAATACCGGATTCCATTGTTCGACCTTGTCATCGTTGACCTTTATCCCTTTGAGGAAACGCTTGCCGGTACTGATGATGAATCTGAAATCATTGAAAAAATCGATATTGGCGGCATCAGCCTGATCAGGGCGGCAGCTAAGAATTATGAGGATGTGTTGGTGGTGCCTTCTTCAGATCTTTACCAAAAACTGTTGGATTTACTGGATGAAAAGAGCGGTACCACCGATTTAGCTGACCGAAGGTATTTCGCTGCACAGGCTTTTAATGTGAGCTCCAATTACGATACGGCCATATTCAATTGGATCAATCCGGGAGAAATCAAAGCGCTGAAAGTGAGTCGGGATAACTTCAATGTTTTGCGTTACGGAGAGAATCCTCACCAGGAAGGTGTCTTTTTCGGCAACCTGGATGAAGTATTTGAACAACTTCACGGAAAGGCCATTTCTTACAACAACCTGCTTGACCTGGACGCCGCCATCAGCCTGATTGGTGATTTTCAAGAAACCACCTTTGCCATCATCAAACACAACAATGCCTGCGGCCTTGCCACACGGTCAAGTTTAAAGGAAGCCTGGGTTGACGCCCTTGCCGGGGATCCGGTTTCCGCATTTGGCGGAGTGCTGGTAACCAATGAGGTGATCGACAAAGCAACAGCGGAAGAGATGAATAAGATCTTTTTTGAGATTGTCATTGCTCCCGGGTACGAGGAGGATGCGCTGGACATCCTGAAAACCAAAAAGAACCGGATTATCCTGAAAAAGAAATATTACGGTTTTCCTGAAAAACAATATCGCTCATTGCTGAATGGTGTTTTAACCCAGGATAAAGACACCGTTGTTGAAGCAGCCGAAAACCTAAAGACCGTAACGAATACTTCCCCCTCTGACCGGCAAATTGATGACCTGCTTTTTGCCAATAAGATCGTGAAGCACACCAAATCGAATACCATTGTCATTACGAAAAACAAACAGCTCGTCGGTTCGGGAACCGGCCAGACTTCAAGGGTTGATGCGCTAAGGCAGGCCATCGATAAGGCTAAAATTTTTGAATTGCCTCTTGAAGGGGCTGTGATGGCTTCCGATGCTTTTTTTCCATTTGCTGATTCTGTAGAGATTGCAAACAAGGCAGGAATAGCGTCAGTCATTCAACCTGGTGGAAGTATTCGGGACAAAGATTCTATCGATTATTGTAATAAGTATGGGATGTCGATGGTATTTACAGGAATCAGACACTTTAAACATTAGAGATGCAGAGAGATATTCACTATTTTTGTAGATTCGTGCGTTTTGACAAACAGGAGTTGAATTAAGATGGGATTTTTTTCATTTTTGACAAAAGAGATCGCTGTTGACCTTGGAACGGCAAATACGATCATCATTTATAATGACAAGGTTGTGGTTGATGAGCCTTCAATCATTGCGATGGAAAGAAACACTGGGAAGATCATCGCAGTGGGAAAGAGGGCCATGCTGATGCATGGTAAAACACATGAAAACATCAAAACCATACGACCCCTTCGCGATGGTGTAATCGCTGACTTTGAATCTGCGGAGTACATGATCCGTGAGATGATCAAAATGATCGGAATAAAAAACACCTTGTTTCCGCCAGCTTTGAGGATGGTCATCTGCATTCCTTCAGGTATTACCGGAGTGGAAGAGCGGGCTGTAAAGGATTCTGCTGAACAGGCAGGGGCCAAAGAGATCAGGCTTATTCACGAACCCATGGCAGCAGCAATAGGAATAGGTATAGATGTGTTGGAACCTACCGGGAATATGATCATCGATATCGGTGGCGGCACCTGTGAAATTGCGGTAATTGCACTTGGTGGAATTGTTAACAACACCTCCATCAGAATAGCAGGTGATGATTTCAATGCGGATATCGAAGAGTACATGCGGAAACACCACAACATCAATATCGGGGAACGTACTGCTGAACGAATTAAAATCGAGGTTGGCGCAGCCATTGCCGAACTGGAAAATCCGCCTGATCAATACGCAGTTCACGGAAGGGACATGCTCACCGGTATTCCAAAAGAGATAATAGTCAATTACAAGGAAATTGCCAGTTGTCTCGACAAATCGATATCCAAGATTGAGGCTGCTGTGCTGAACGCGCTGGAAAATACGCCCCCGGAACTTTCGGCCGACATCTATCGCACAGGGATTTACCTTGCCGGTGGCGGTTCCATGCTACGTGGTCTCGACAAACGTATTCATCAGAAAACAAAGCTTTCGGTGCATGTCGCTGAAGATCCGTTGAGAGCTGTTGCACGAGGCACCGGAATTGCCCTCAAAAACTTTGATAAATTTACATTCCTTATTAAGTAGGGAGTTGTATGTTAAGGTTTAACGGTTATGGGTTAAGTGTCGGAAATGATTTCACATTAAACCTACTGATCTTAACACCTGACACCTAACTCTTAACTCTTAACTTAAAAACCCTCATGCGAAGCCTGTTCGCCCTTTTATGGAAATACCAGTTTTTTGTACTGTTCGTCATTCTGGAGGTCATCTCATTGCTTTTAGTGGTCAACAGTTATTCTTATCACAGGTCTCTTGCGGTTAACAGCACCAACGATTTCACCGGAGCAGTGCTTGAGGTATACAGCGATGTTGCCGATTACTTTTCACTCAGGAAAGTCAACAAGGAACTGATCGAGGAGAACAGCATACTCAGGCACCAGCAGGTTTCATCATTTTTGTTTACCGATACAAATGTTGTTTATCGAGACAGTTTGTACAGGTATATTCCTGCCAGGGTGGTGAGCAACAGTGTGAACAAACAAAGCAACTTCATCCTGATAAACAAAGGAAGCCGTCACGGGATTCAAAAGGAAATGGGGGTTGTCTCGGCAAAAGGTCTCACAGGAATTGTAACCGGAGTATCGGAACACTATGCCTATGTGATGTCGATGCTTCATCAGAATAGCAGAATCAGCGCGAGAATTAAAAAGAACGGGCAGCTCGTCAATGTGATTTGGGATGGAAAAAACAATTTGCTTGGGGAAGTAACTGATATTCCTTCTCATGTAATACTTAGCAGAGGAGATACAATCATCACAAGCGGCAATTCGCTGATCTTCCCAGAAGAGATTTTAATAGGTACCATAATGGAACAGAAAATCAGTCAGAACAAAGACCTGGGCACTGCATCCATACAATTCGCTACAGATTTCAACAGCCTCCGTTTTGTCTACGTTATCGCAAACATGATGAAAGAAGAACAGGACAAGCTGATTAACAACCAAACGGATGAATAACCTTTTATTGAAAAATATTATCCGTTTTGTATTGCTCATACTTGTGCAGGTGTTCTTATTAAATAAGATGAACCTGAGCGGGTACATCAATCCGTATGCTTATCTTTTATTCATTCTGCTGCTTCCTGTAAACATCAACAGGAGCGGATTGTTGATCCTGGCTTTTTTTACCGGTCTTACAATTGATCTTTTTGGAAATACCCTGGGGTTGCATGCTGCCGCTACAGTGCTTTTGGCATTCCTGCGGCCCCGGGTGATCAATCTGTTTTTCAGTAACATCGAATTCACCGGTGATGATGAACCGGGGTTGCCCATTATCGGGGTAGGTGGGTTTTTCAGGTATGCGCTGGTGTTGGTCTTTGTACACCATGCCTTTCTATTCTTTCTCGAAATTTTCAGCTTTTCAAACTTTCCTGACACCCTTTACCGGATCATTTTCAGCACACTTGTATCTACTTTGGTGATTATGATCATTGTGCTGCTTTTTACCAGGAAAAGTAAATAGTGAATAAAGTGCCTGGAGTGCCTAAAATGCCTAAAGTTAAAAGTACTTTTCATGGACATTATAGTGGGTGTTAATTTTAATAACTGAAATAGTAAAAATTATTCCAAAGCACTCTAAATACTCTAGCGCACTTATTAAACCAATTTCCCCGGTATTTTTAGCTTTGCAGGCTCAAATATTAATTTAATCATGAAAAAAATATCATTCTCACTTTACCTGATCGCTTTGTTAGCCCTTGTCGTTTCATGTGATCAGGCGCCTCAAAAAGGTTTCAACCTGGACATAACAATAAATGGCACTGATGATACCTGGCTTATACTCCAGCAGTATACCGATGGGGATTGGGTAAAATTTGACTCTGCGGAAATGGTTGGTGGAAAAGCAATCTTGCATGGTGAAGTGGAGATGCCGGAAATGTTCTATATCGCTTTAAAAGGAACCAGATCTTTTATGCCTGTATTCGTAGAAAATGGAAACATGACCATACTTGCTGAATATGATAAAATCAGGAATCCCGAAGTTACGGGATCAGCGAGCCACAGAAAATATATTGAATTCAATGAATCATTAGTCGATATTGATGCGCTCTACGCCGAACTTAGTCAGCAATACCGTGCTGCCAGTGCAGATAAGGACAAGGTACTTGCTGAACAAATTACCGAAGAGTTCATGGATATTGACAAACGCAAAGCAGCACACATTAAAAACTTTGCCATTTCTAACAACACAAGCGTCGTGGCGCCTTACGTCATCGTGAATAATTCATACATGTTTGAAGTGCAGGATATGGAGGATGTTATGACTGCACTGGATCCTGTTATAGAAAATTCGGTATATACGAAAAGTGTTTCCGAAAAAGTCGCTGTTTTAAAAAGAGTTGCGATAGGGCAGCCATTTGTTGATTTCACCTTGAATGATCCTGAAGGGAATCCTGTTTCACTCGCGTCCGTTACAGGCACAAACTACATACTTGTTGATTTCTGGGCATCCTGGTGTCAGCCTTGCAGAAGGGAAAATCCAAACATCGTTCTTGCCTACAATAATTTTCACGACAAAGGTTTTGACATTTTTGGTATTTCTTTCGATAAGAACCATGGAGACTGGGTGCAGGCCATCACTGATGATAACCTTAGCTGGAGCCATGTATCCGACCTTAAGTTCTGGAGTAGCGAGGCCGGTAAACTTTATGGTGTTCAGTCGATTCCTCACAGCATTCTACTCGATCCGGACGGTATCATCATCGCAAAAAACCTCAGGGGAGAAGAGCTGCAAAATAAACTGGCAGAACTTCTGAATTAGTCCTCACCTTTCATTTTTTTCCATTGCTCGTTGAACGACTTGTTAGCAAAACGAGGCAAATCCCTGTGTGGGCCCCAGCTTTTACTGAGAAAGGTTTTAGCCAGAACATTCTTGGTTTTGCCACTGACCATGTTCATCATTTTTCTAGACTTCATTCCTTTGGTTGAAAGTTTCATACTTTGTTTTTCCATCAGGGTATAATGTCGGCCTTTTATTGCCAAATCCCTGTTCACCAGTAACAACTCATGCAAAGGAATCTTCACAGGACAAACGGTGGTGCATTTTCCGCAAAGCGATGAAGCAAAACTCAGGTGCTTATAACTGCTGAAATCTTTCATATGGGGCGTGATAACAGCCCCTATCGGACCCGAATAAGTTGTTTTATAAGCGTGCCCTCCAATGTTTTTATACACCGGACAGGCATTCAGACAGGCGCCGCATCTGATGCATGATAAAGCCTGACGTTGTCTTTCTTCAGCAAGCAACTTACTGCGGCCGTTATCAATTAAAACCATGTACATTTCTTCAGGCCCGTCTTTCTCTCCGTTTTTTCGTGGGCCGGTGATAATGGAATTGTAAACTGTCACCGGTTGACCGGTACCCGAGGTGGCAAGCAACGGCCAGAACAAATCCAAATCTTCCATCCTGGGAAGAATCTTTTCTATACCTGCAATGGCGATATGGACTTTTGGGAAAGACATGGAAAGTAAAGCATTACCTTCGTTTTCAGTCAGGGCTATTCCTCCAATATCCGCAATCAGGAAGTTGGCGCCGGTGATTCCCACATCAGCATTACAAAACTTTTCCCTCAACAATTGACGCGTAAAGACGGTCAACTCTTCAGGTGTAAGGTTTATGTCAGTGTTAAACTTTTCATGATACAATTCGGCCACATCCTCTTTGGATTTGTGCATGGCCGGCGTAACAATGTGGTAAGGTTTTTCTCCTGCCAGTTGAACGATGAACTCACCGAGATCTGTTTCAACAGTTTCCACTCCCGATTTTTCAAGAAAATCATTGAGTTCGATTTCTTCGGTAATCATCGATTTTGACTTTACCGCTGACCTGAGAACATGCCTTTTTAAAATCTCAGATATTTCCCGTAAAGCCTCATCAGCATCTTTTGCCCAGATGACCTTTCCACCATTTTTAATAAAATTATCCTCGAACTCTATCAGATGTCTGTCAAGCTCGTTGATGACTTTGTACCTGGTGAATGCTGCCCGGTTTCTGGCAAGATCAAGGTTTCTGAAAATGGATTTTCCAGCTTTAACAGCCTGATCATACCTGGAAATATTGAAATTTATTTTTGAACGATGCGCAGTATCAAAAGCTACTTTTTCTGCTCTTTTATTGAATAACTTTTGCGCAGTGGATGCTTTCACTTTTTGGTTTTATTAGATGATATTTGGAATCTTATTCACGCGGCGCTGATGACGACCTCCTTCAAAGGGAGTATTCAGAAAAGTTTGAGCAATCTCCCATGCATCATCCAGTTCCACAAACCTGCCCGGTAGTGATAAGATGTTTGCATCGTTGTGTTCACGTGACAGTTTAGCCTGTTCTTTATTCCAGGCTAATCCTGCCCTCACTTTCGGATATTTGTTTGCAGTAATCTGTGCCCCGTTCCCACTTCCGCAAATGATTATTCCTCTCTGGTAGGCACCCTTATTTATTGAACTTGCCAGTGGATGAATGACATCCGGATAGTCGACACTTTCTATCGAATCGGTTCCAAAATCTTTCACCTCATAACCTGCTTTTATCAGTTTTTCAATTATGAATTGTTTCATTTCAAAACCACCATGATCCGATCCTATTACCAAAACTTTGCCACCCTTATCCATTGTGAATAAAATTGATTCGCAAATGTACTGAAATTTGTATGCTCATGTCGAATCAACTGATTATGAAAGTGTTTAATATTTCGAAAATGGCAGGCATTTTGTGTAAACCTTTAGCTATCAAAATTTTAATTTTAATAACCGGGTGGTTGTTAATATCTGGTTAATTTTGTTGAATTAAATATGATAAATCATCTGTTATTAACATCATTTTTTTGGCATGACAGGGTTACGTTTTTTTTAGGAAAGATTATAAAAAGTTTTACTCAGAAATGAACAATTGAATTAGCAAAGAGACAGTATAATTTATCAAACAGCATTCATATTAACAACTTGTTCATTAAGTTTTTTGTCTCTTAAAAACCAAGGGTATAAGCGGTGGTAAAATGTCTAAAAGATGTTGATAAAGCAGCTTGAATGAGAAATCAAAATAATTGACGGTAATTTATTCAAATAAGCTAACAGGATAATATTATTAACTACTTATTCTATTAAATAAAAATATATAGTAATATAATTGTTGATAGATTAAAATGGATTACGCGAAAAAAATAATAAAACTAAAAAAAGAAAAAAACGCTTTGATTCTGGCACACTTTTATCAGATTCCGGAAATCCAGGACATTGCCGATTATGTTGGTGACAGTCTTGGCCTGGCGCAAAAAGCCGCAGATGCCGATGTAGATATGATCGTTTTTGCCGGTGTCCATTTTATGGCAGAAACGGCAAAAATGCTGAATCCTGAGTCGCTGGTTGTATTGCCGGATATTGAAGCGGGATGCTCACTTGCTGAATCCTGTCCTTTAGATAAGTTTGCAGCATTCAAAGCAAAATACCCTGACCATATTGTCATTTCCTATATCAATACTACTGCAGCAATTAAAACAGTGACAGATGTGGTTTGTACTTCAGGAAACGCGGTTGAAATTGTAGAATCATTTCCAAAAGATCAGAAAATAATTTTTGCGCCGGACAAAAACCTTGGTGGCTACATCAACAGAATTACCGGCAGAAATATGGTACTGTGGGACGGAACCTGTGAAGTACACGATATCTTAACCACAGAATCGATACTCGATTTAAAGACTGAAAATCCGGATGCAAGCCTCATAGCACATCCTGAATGTAATGCGCCTGTACTTGAACTTGCCGATTATATAGGATCAACAACAAATATGCTGAAGTTTACGCAGTCGGATGATAGCCAGAAATATATCGTGGCAACTGAAACAGGTATCATCCACCAGATGAAACTGGCTTCCCCTGAAAAGGAGTTTCTTGTCGTCCCTTCCGATGAAACATGTTCATGCAATGATTGTCCTTACATGAAACTGAATACAATGAAAAAACTTTACCTTGCAATGAAAAATGGTGAGCCGGCAATTGAACTGGATGCAGAAACGATCAGGAAAGGTAAACGGCCCATTGAACGAATGTTGGAAATCTCCAGAAAGAAAAAACTGATTTAATGAAAATGACCGGTTGTTACATGAAATATGGTTTGAAGCGGTTAGCACTTTTACTATCATTCTTGATGCTCATGTTGTTCGGTCTATCAGCTCAGGACACCTCCGCCATTAATCCCAATGGGTACAACAAATTCTATTTTGAGGATGGTACCCTTGCCAGTGAGGGGAGTATGCTCAATGGCAAGCCCGATGGGTATTGGAAAAACTACCATGTCAATGGTCTGTTGAAATCGGAGGGAAACCGAAAGAATTTTCTACTCGACAGTTTGTGGAAGTTTTATAATGATGAGGGTAAAATCATCCTTGAGATAAACTACACTGAAGGAAAGAAAAACGGTTTCAGGGTTACCTATCAGGGAGAAGAAGTAACAAAAGAAAATTTTGTAAACGACACCAAAGAAGGCCACTCTTTTGTTCTTTTTCCAAATGGCAGTGTAAAACTGAAAATACCCTTTATCAATGGTTTGGAAGAAGGTTTGGCCCGCGAGTATGACCTGAAAGGAACCACCGTACAATTGATCACCTATAAAAAAGGATACGTTGTTGAGCGGGAGCGAATCAACCGTTATGATGCGGATTCCTTACCCCATGGAAAATGGAAATGGTTTTTTGATGAAGATGAAGTATTAAGGATGGAAGGTGCATTCAGGCACGGATTGAAGAACGGTTACTTCAAAGAATATGATCATGAAGGGAATCTGCTGGTAGCCACAAAATACATTGATGGCGAAATACAGGAAATGGCAGAGGAACTTATGAAGCTTGATGTGCGCACCGATTATTACCCCAATGGAAAAGTAAAAGTGGTAGGAACTTATAATAAAGATGGTTTACCGGAAGGCGTGAGGCGTGAATACAATGAAGAGGGAAAAGTGGAAAAAGCGTTCATTTTTCGCAAAGGAAGGATCATAGGCGAGGGTGTGTTTACCGATGCCGGTGAGAAAGAAGGAAACTGGAAAGAATTCTTTCCTGACGGCAAGCTCAAAGCAACCGGACCGTACATAAAAGACAGAAAAGAAGGACTATGGAAGTTCTACTATAAATCGGGACAATTGGAGCAGGTAGGAGCTTATTTGGATGGAATGCCCGACAGTAGCTGGAGATGGTTTTTTTCCAATGGAAATCTGCTGCGGGAGGAGTTTTTCTTCGAGGGAAAATCAGATGGATTGATGACCGAATACGACCTGGAAGGCGATGTGGTAACACAGGGTGATTACATTGAAGGAAAAAGAGAGGGTAAATGGTTTTACCAGGCAGGTGACAATCGTGACGAGGGAGAGTACATCGAAGGCTTGCGCAACGGTCTCTGGACCTCCTATTTTGCTGAAGGAACCGTCAATTATGAGGGTAAATATATTGATGATTTACCAAATGGAAAACACTCCTGGTACTGGGATAATGGCAAAATAAAGAAGGAAGGTAAATATGTAATGGGCAGAAAAAACGGAGAATGGAGAAAGTATGATTCCAATGGTTTCCCGTTGATAGCTATTTCCTATGTAAATGGAAAAGAAGTAAAATATGATGGAATAATTGTTGACGACAACGATTAATTAATATATTCGTCATCCCTAAATAAACATTATTATGAAAAATATCTTTTACGCAATAATTACAATTGCAATCCTGGCATCCTGCCAGACGAAAACCACCAATAATGATGCATCAGCAGAAGTAAATGTGGTGGAAGAAAGAATAGATGTTCAGCTCAATGATTTTGCAGATAAAGCAGGTGAACTTGTCGGTAAACAGATAGCCTTGAATGGAACCATTGATCATGTTTGTAAACATGGCGGACAGAAAATGTTCATGGTCAACCAGGATTCTGAAGCACGGATCAAAATCACAACCGGAGAAAATATGGCTGCTTTCAACACCGAACTAGAAGGCGAAAACGTACAGGTTCTCGGTGTAGTTGATGAATTGAGAATAGACGAGGAATATCTTCGCGAGTGGGAAGAAGAATTGAAAGCTGACAAAGAAAGTAAAGCAGGTGAACAAGTTCACATGGGAGAAGGTGGTGGAGAAGGTGACGGAGACCATGATGAGGATCAAAGCGGGGAATTTGATCAAATCAACGAGTATAGGGAGATGATCAAAGATTCAGGCAAAGAATACATCTCTTTCTTTTCTGTTGTCTGTGTTGAATATGAAGTTGTGGACGGAGGAGTTTGATGACCTAACAGGTCAAATTTAAAATTTTATGAATGTCATTTAAATGGAGAAAATGGAACAAGGCTGTTCACCGTGATTTTGGCTATTTTTTCCTTGGAATGACTATTATTTATGCCTTGTCGGGTATCGCCATTAATCATCTTAAAGACTGGAATCCGAATTATGTATTGACAGTTGAAGACATTCAGGTAGCTCCTTTTCCGGAGAAACCAGGCAAGGCCTATCTTAAAGCAATTCTGGCAACTTATGGGGAAGAGGACAACTACAGGAATCATTATTTTCCATCGGATGATATGGTCAAGATATTTATAGATGATGGGTCGGCTTACATCAACCTGAAAACAGGTGTAGGGGTGATTGAAAAAACAAAAAGGAGGGCGATATTCAGGGAGGTGAACTATCTTCATTACAATCCGATAAAATACTGGACCTGGTTTTCTGATATTTTTTGCGGAGCCCTGATACTGCTTGGAATCACAGGTATTTTGATTCCTCGCCGCTCACGAGGAATTACCAAAAGAGGCGCATGGCTTACAATACTTGGATTTGTCATACCAGTGATTTACCTGTTTATTTACTTTTATTAATGCAATGAATGAATATTTAGTCATATTGATATTCATCGTCTGGTACATCCTGGCTATGGTCATTTCTGAAAATCTGGGAAAAAAGAAAAAGTTGGGAGTGGAGTGGTCGTTTTTCATTTGCATCATGTTAAGTCCCGCTATCGGATATTTAATAACCAGGCTTAGCCCGAATACGAAATCCTGATTACTCTATTTACGATCGTTACAGAAACAATGCTGAAGCGATGCCATCCGCAAATAACTTTCCCTCACCAGTCAGGTAATACTTGCTGCCTTCCTTCTTCACTTTTCTATCCCTTATAAATTCTTTGATCGATTCCTCCATGTGCCGCATAGCTTTGTATCCAAAAACATTTTGAATATGCTCACTATCGCAACCCCACGAGGTCCTCAGAGAAGTCATTACATATTCATTGAATCGTTGCCCGGGGGTAAGTATTTCTTTTTCTTCGATGATGTTTTCTACTGTTTCCTCCCCAATGTATTTTCTCATGTTCGACACATTCCACTGCCGTGACTTTCCATTGAATGAATGTGCCGAAGGTCCCAGTCCCAGGTAATGACCTCCCAGCCAATAGATGCTGTTGTGCTTGGAATAATACCCTTCCCTGGCAAAGTTGGATATTTCATAATTGACATAAGCATTACGGCCGGTTTCATTGAGCAGGATTTTAAAGTGCTCAATGCTTTGCTGCTCTTTAACATTCTGCATTTCCCCCTTTTTAATCATCGTATTCAACGCTGTTTTGGGTTCAACAGTCAATGAATAAGAAGAAAGATGTGGCAGTTGGTAAGAAAAAAAGATTTCCAGGTTTTGTTTCCAATTATCAATTGTCAGTGTTGGAATTCCGTAGATAAGGTCTATGGTCAGGTTGGTAAATCCATTTCCAACAGCAAGTTCAATGGAAGAACGGGCCTGTCTCACATCGTGTACCCGGTTCAAATATTGAAGATCCTGAGGAAAGAAACTCTGAATTCCAATACTTAGCCTGTTGATCGAAGTATAGTTTTTCAGATCTGCCAGATAGGCTTCATTGAGGTCATCAGGATTGGCTTCCAGCGTTAGCTCTGCACCATCTTCAACCTGGAACAGGGTAAATATTCTTTTAACAATCTTATTAATCTCGTCTGTACTCAGCATGGAAGGCGTACCACCTCCGAAATAGATGGTGTTTACCTTTGCGTTTTCCAGATAATTTTTTCGATGAGAAAGCTCGTTTAATAAAGCATCAACGAATTGTTCACGAAATTGAGAAGAAGCAAAAGAATAGAAATTACAATAGTGGCACTTTTGTTTGCAGTAAGGGATATGAATGTAAATTCCTGCCATGCAAAAGGATTGTTAATTAACTAGATATATTTTTCCAGTGATTCATTAAAACCCAGGGGTTTTAAATTTTGATCAGCAATGTCAGCATACTTTTTCATCAGTGTTTCATTTACCTCGTTCGCCGGCAGGTAATGCATATAAAAATAAACATCATCCACAGTATAAATAATGCTGCCATTGGGGTCGGTAACTTTCATCACCAAACCCGCCTCTTTTTTATCTTTTTCAGCAAGGTATTTCATTGAAATACGGTTGACGATTTTCATTTTGTCATTATCAGACAACACTGTCATTGATGAAATCTTGTTGCTTGCAAAAAAGAATTTTTCATTAAAAAAGTGGTATTGGATCAAAAACTTATAATGAGCTACACTATCTTTATAAAAGACCACCTTGTGTCCCGGAATGTAATTTGATCGATCCATAACATGCGAAGGGGTGTCAAAATTAGATCTAAGAATTTCAGGAGAAATATCCAAAAGAGGAATGTTGTTAAAAGTAAGTTCCTTGTCGGTTTTAAACCCCTTTATATCGGGCGCTCCTTTCAAAACCTTAGTCAGGTCTGATGCATTAAGAATTACATTTTCACGATTATAATATGCCGAATTCTTGGTGGATACTGCAGGCAGGTTCTTTTTAAACCGTTTAAATAATGACGCCATACTTTTCTCATTTTTGGAATGGGTCAAAAGTAGTGGCCTTTGACCTCATTTCAAAATTAAAATAAACAATGCAGCGGGCAGAATTCAAATCTCCCAATCTCCTGTTGACACCCAGGTTGGTTAAGCGGTAGTATTCAATTGTCGATACCCAGGTGGTACCGCCCAAAAAACCTAATGTTTTCATTGTTCGGTGCGCATTATGATTCTGAAGGTACTCCCTTTTCCGGGAGTAGAACTTTTTACGAATAATTTTCCTTTGTGATAATCCCGGATAATCCTTTTAGAAAGTGAGAGCCCCAATCCCCATCCCCGTATTTTGCTGGTATATCCTGGATTAAAAATAGCTTTCTGTTCCGTAATTGAAATTCCTTTTCCATCATCAACAATATCAATAATCACATGTTTTGAATCCACCTTCAGCCTGATGGTGATTGTTCCTTCACCTTCCATGGCATCAATGGCATTTTTACAAAGATTCTCAATAACCCAACTGAACAATGCACCATTTACAGGAATGAACAATTCACCTTCTTTAGGGATATCTATTTTGTATTTGACTTTTCGGGGACTGCGGGGCTGCAGGTATTCAATGCTTTCGTTAATGATCCCGGGCAAGTCATTTAGCTGGAGCTTAGGTTGTGATCCAATCTTTGAGAACCGCTCTGTAATCACTTCCAGACGGTTGATATCTTTTTCAATTTCAACTGCAGCCTGTTCCATGTTGCTGTGATCCATTTTTAATAATTCGAGCCAGGCCATAATGGATGACAAGGGTGTTCCGATCTGGTGGGCGGTTTCTTTAGCCATGCCGGCCCAAACCCTGTTTTGTTCCGCTTTTCTTGCATAACTGAACAGGAAGTAAGCGATGGCAAGGAATATTCCGATAATGAGTATCTGTGTCAGGGGAAAGAATTTCATAATGGTCAGCAATTCCGAATCCTGGTAATAAATGTAGCTTGTACCCTGCTCACCAAGTGTAACCTCCATTGGGGTGTTCTCATCTTCCATCTCTGCCAGCTTCTTCTGTACATAGTTGGGATCACTCATCCGGATATCGTTCAGGTTACCGAACTGAAGAACTTTTAAATGAGTACTGTCGGTAATTATTACCGGAACACTGGAAGAGTTTAAAGCGACTTCCTCCATAAAAGAGGTGACGTAATCGTTGAGTACCTGTTTCAGCTCTTTAAAGAACCTGGAATCCTGGTAATACAGGTAATTTTTTCGCGGTGGTGAATAATTTACTTCAATAGGCTGGTAAACAGAAAACTCCTCTAGCAGGGTTCCATCCAATATGGTGATGGTATCAAAAGGATAATCAAGGTTTTTGGTGCTTAATACGTTTCCGCTTTCATCTGTATAAATGATGGGAATCGTTGTGTTGTTGTGAATGATATCCAGATAAAATGTCAGATCCTGGTCATCTCTGTCGGATAACAACTGGTGATAAACCTCCGCAAACAACTCCACTCTTTTTCTCTCTTCATCTTTTAATTGATTGAAAAAGAACTCGGTGTATTTTACCAGTCTTGCTTTCCTCTGTACTGCCTCTGCCCATAACCTAACATTCTTCCTTTCCTCTTTTGCAAACTGATTTACGAGAAGATTGGTATAGAAAATAGAAGCGCCAATGATGAAAATGGCCAGAATGAATAATAAGATCTTTGAGCGCTTTTTTTGTGTATAAAGATCCACTAAAAAGTAATTTATATCCAAATGTACTAACATTTAAAAGAACCTATTATTGCCCCCAATCGGCTTCTCAAATAATTTTTGGACCTAAATATCATGCACAGGTATGGACGTTTTCGCACAGATGCTGTTAAATGCACGAACACTTTTTAAATGACGCTTTTTTATTAGGCGTTGTTTTACAGTAATTTATATAAAGCGGCATAATTACTGAGTCTAACTATTTTTTAACAACGTAAGACAACCATTAATGATTTTTTATTACACGATTGTGTCACGCGTTACAATAAACCCGTACTCATTAATTGAAGTGTAATAGATTTTGAGGTTGGTTACCGGGTACAAAACCAAAAACAGCTCAAAGATGTTTGAGATCGACAAATGGCAGGAGATTTACTCAACTATCCAAAAGAATAAGCTTCGTACTTTTCTCACCGGGTTTAGTGTAGCATGGGGAATTTTTATGCTTATCATCTTATTGGGTTCCGGTAAAGGGCTTGAAAACGGCGTTCAGGATGAATTTGCCGGCAGTGTGACTAATGGTATTTGGATCAGCAGCGGCGTAACCAGTAAGGAGTATAAAGGTTTTAAGGCCGGCCGGAGGATTGACTTTACTAACGAGGACTACTCAAACCTGAAGAATAATCTTGATCCTGACCATATTTCTTCACGCCTTTTTATGGGCAACAACCTTATTTCCTACAAAGACGAATATGGATCGTTCTACCTTTCACCCTGCCATCCCGATTACGGCTATATTAAAGATGTTGAATTGCTGCAGGGCAGATTTTTAAATGAACTTGATATCGAAAAAAACAGGAAAGTTGCAGCCATAGGGGAGCAAGTAGAAGATGCCCTGTTTAAAGGTGCGGATTCGCTGGCCCTCGGAAAATACATAAAGATCAACGGTGTATTGTTTAAGGTAGTTGGTGTCTTTCGTGATTTCAGCCGGAATGATGATGAGATGAAACGCATCTACATTCCGATTACAACAGCGCAGAAAGTATTTAACGGCAACAACATCGTCAGCCAGATATCTTTCACTACCGGGGAAGCAAGCCCTCAACAGGTGGATGAAATGGTCAGCAATACCAAGCTCCTTCTGTCACGCAAGCACAAGTTTGATGAAACAGACAACCGGGCAGTGTTTGTCTGGAATAAGAGTGAGGAAGTAAGGAAATTCAAAGCTCTTTTCGCTGGCATAAGAATGTTTATCTGGATCATTGGTATCGGAACAATCATCGCAGGAATAGTTGGTGTAAGCAATATCATGATGATTGTTGTACGTGAGCGGACCAAGGAAATTGGTATTCGTAAAGCAATGGGAGCAACCCCTTATTCCATTGTTTCTCTCATTCTTCAGGAGTCGGTCTTAATTACCAGTTTTGCGGGGTATATCGGTTTGTTGCTTGGTGTTTTCCTGCTGGAGATTATTGGAGCAAATATGCCTGAAACAGAATTTTTCAAGAATCCTGAAGCGGATTTCTCACTGGCTGTCAGCGCTACTATATTACTGATTATTGCTGGAAGTATTGCAGGATTTGTTCCGGCTATGAAGGCAGCAAAAGTAAAGCCTGTTGAAGCTTTAAAGGATGAATAAAAAGCGAAAAAATTATGTTTGATCTAGACCGTTGGCAGGAAATATACCAGGTGCTCAGCAGGAATAAGATGAGAACTTTTCTTACAGCCTTTGGTGTTTTTTGGGGAATCTTTATGTTGGTTGTTATGCTGGGAGCCGGAAATGGACTGGAAAATGGCGTTACTCAGAACCTTGGAGACCTTGCAACAAACAGTGTTTTCATCTGGACCCAGCAAACATCTGTACCATACAATGGTTTACCACGCGGACGGAATTATAACTTTGTGAATGAAGATGTACCTGCACTGAAACGGGCAATACCAGAAATGAAATACATTGCCCCAAGGCTCAGAGCCGGAGGTTTTAACGGCACCAACAATGTGGTTAGAGGTAAAAAGTCGGGTGGATTTTCCATCATGGGCGAATACCCGGTGATCAACCAGATAGATCCGGTAAATATCATGAACGGGAGATTTCTGAATAACCTGGATATAAAATATGAAAGAAAAGTGGTGATTGTTGGCATAAGAGTTATAGAATTACTTTTTGAAGAAGGTGAAGAACCCATTGATCAGTATATTCAGATCCAGGGCGTCTATTTCAAAGTTGTTGGAATATTCAAATCCAAAAGATCAGGCGAACAGTCAGATTTCGAAAATCAGAATATTTATATGCCATTCACCACCATGCAAAAAACATTCAACATGGGCAATTCGATAGGTTTCTTCGCTATCACTTCAAAAAATAATATTCCGGTTACTCTGGTGGAGACCAAAGCCATTGAAATATTAAAGAAAAGACACAACGTTGCTCCAGAAGATGAACGCGCTGTTGGACACTTCAACCTTGAAAAGGAATTCAAACAGATGAGAGGTCTCTTTGGCGGCATCCGTGGATTGGTCTGGGTGGTGGGCATAGGAACACTGCTGGCAGGGATAATAGGTGTCAGCAACATTATGCTGGTAGTGGTAAAAGAACGAACCCGGGAGTTCGGGATTCAAAGGGCAATTGGCGCCACTCCCTGGATAATCGTTCGGCAGGTAATCACCGAATCGGTTGTATTAACTACTTTTGCCGGATATTTTGGCCTGGTAGTGGGCGTTGGTTTACTCGAACTGATCAATAAGCTGTTGGAATCATCAGGCGCTGATACGGAAATGTTCCTTCATCCCGGTGTTAATTTCGATATGGCCATCACCGCTCTTACCATTCTTATCTTCTCAGGTATGTTCGCAGGATTGATCCCGGCCAAAAAAGCTGTTTCATTAAAACCAATTGATGCGTTGAGGTTTGATTAACAACACATTTAAAACGATAATAACTACTTATTTCTAAACATTTTTCATCTTGATATATTTTATCAACAGATGGCCGATATCGCACACACTTTGTCGGAGGGGCGAACACTTTGGAAGAGTAGGTATTTTTGAATAGTTTGTTTTTCAAAACGTTAAGCAAACTGGCATAATTACTGATGAACAGACTTTTATAGTTAACTACCAATTAACAACAGCTTAGACATGATCACGTTAAAGGAAATTAATAAGACTTACCGGATGGGTAAAACCGGTGGCCTTCATGTACTGAAAGGCATCGACCTGGAAGTAAAGGAAGGTGAGCTGGTATCGATTATGGGCTCTTCAGGTTCTGGTAAATCCACACTGTTGAACATTATCGGGATTTTAGATGAATATGATAAGGGAGAATATTTGCTTGACAGGCAATTAATGGCCAACCTCAAGGAAAGCAAGGCCGCTTATTACAGGAATAAGATGATCGGATTTGTATTCCAGTCCTTCAACCTGATTCCCTTTAAAAATGCGATGGAAAATGTTGCATTACCTCTTTACTATCAAAAGGTAAACCGTAGAAAAAGAAATAAGATCGCCATGGAGTATCTCGACAGGATGGGGTTGAAAGATTGGGCCCATCACCTGCCGAGCGAATTATCCGGCGGCCAGAAGCAAAGGCTGGCTATTGCAAGATCACTTATAGCTGAGCCTAAAGTTATTCTTGCAGATGAGCCAACCGGAGCGCTGGATTCAACAACATCCCGGGAGATCATGGAGGTGCTGAAAGAGATCAATGCAAAGGGAACCACCATGATCATCGTCACCCACGAACATGATATTGCAAATCTTACCGATCGCATCATCCACCTGAAAGACGGAGTGATTGAGAATGATGCAAATGGTCACGAAGGCAAACAGCAAGTACTCAAAAGTTTGGAAGAAGCCAGGTTAAATGGTGTTAACGGAGCAGCCTGATGTTTGATCTGGATAAGTGGCAGGAGATTATCAGTACGATAAGTAAAAACAAGCTGCGTACATTCCTCACCGGTTTTAGTGTGGCATGGGGTATTTTTATGCTGATCATTCTGCTGGGATCCGGAACCGGTTTGGAAAATGGCGTTGAAAACCAGTTTGCCGATGATGCCACCAACAGCCTGTGGATCTATGCAAGGCAAACCTCTATTCCTTATAAAGGTTATAATTCAGGCAGGGAAATCAGGTTTACCAACGAAGACTATAACCGTACTAAATATTCTGTGGAGCAGTTGGAACAGATCAGTGGAAGGTTTTACATCAGCAGCAGCAACACCACCAGCTACAAAAACAATTTTGGAACCTACAGTGTGCGCTCAGTTCATCCGGGTCATATGTATCTGGAAAACACCCTCATCACTGCCGGCAGGTTTATCAACGATCTCGATATTCAGAAATACACAAAAGTGGCAGTGATTGGCGACCTTGTAAAAAAGGATTTGTTCAAAAACGGTGAAGACCCAATTGGTGAATACATCAAGATCGGAAATATTCCTTTCAAAGTTGTTGGTATTTTCGAAGACAAAGGTGGTGAAGGAGAGATGCGCATGATCTATCTGCCCATCACTACCGCGCAAAGAGTTTTTAACGGAAGCAATCGTGTTCACCAGTTAATGATGACAATTGGTGATGCCACTGTGGAAGAAAGCAAACTCATTGAGGATCAACTGCGGTCTGAGTTTGCCCAGATACATCATTTTGATCCTGAAGATAAGCGGGCAATCGATATTTTCAATAGCCTTGAAAACTATATGCGTGTCCAGAATCTGTTTATGGGCATCAGGGTGTTTATTTGGATTGTCGGCATTGGCACCATCATCGCAGGGATAGTTGGTGTGAGCAACATTATGATGATTGTGGTAAAAGAAAGGACCAAGGAGATTGGCGTAAGAAAAGCAATGGGCGCGACACCCGGCTCGATCATCGGGCTTATCATGCTGGAATCTATTGTTATCACAAGCCTTGCCGGATACATCGGACTGGTTCTTGGGGTGGGTCTGATGGAGCTATTAAGCGCCAACATTCCACCCAGTGATTTTTTCGCAAATCCGGAGGCAGATATCACTGTCGCATTAACTGCTGTAGTACTGTTGGTATTAGCCGGTACACTTGCAGGATTTATCCCTGCACGAAGGGCTGCTTCCATTAATCCCATTGAAGCTTTAAGAGATGAATAAAACCTGAAACACGATGAACGTATTTGACCTCGATAACTGGCAGGAGATTTTCAGCACGCTGAAAAACAATAAGGTGAGGACCTTCTTCACCGCATTTGGCGTGTTCTGGGGAATCTTCATGCTGGTACTTATGCTTGGGTCAGGAAACGGTCTTAAAAATGCGGCCTACGATGGCTGGGGTGATTTTGCCACGAACAGCTTTTTTATGTGGACCCAGCGCACTTCGATGCCTTACAAAGGGTTCCGGAGAGGCAGGAATTTCAATTTCAATAACAAAGATACCGAAGCCCTTCGCAATAAAATACCTGAAATCAAAACACTTGCACCCCGATTACAGGCAGGTGGTTACCGGGGATCAAGCAACGTTGTCAGGGGAAAAGAAACAGGCGCATTCAATATTTACGGGGATTACCCTGAATTTATGGATATCGATCCCGTTGAAATGATTGGTGGCCGTTTTGTTAACCAGAAAGACATTGATGACATGCGAAAGGTTGCTGTCATCGGGAATGCGGTAGTAGATGCATTGTTCAAGGAAGGCGAAGAGCCTGTGGGCGATTATATCAAGATACAGGGAGTGTACTTCAACATAGTAGGCGTTTTTAAATCAAAAAAGAAAGGTGGTGAAGCCGATAAGGACGCCAACAGCATTTTCCTTCCTTTCACTGCCATGCAGAAAACTTTCAATTACGGTGATGCCGTATTCTGGTATGCCATCACTTCCAGGGATAATATTCCCGCTTCCATCACAGAAGAAAAAGTAATTGACCTGATGAAGCTGCGCCACAAGATCCATCCTGAAGATGACCAGGCTATCGGCCATTTTAATGTTGAGAAAGAATTCAATAAGATGGAAGGTCTTTTTATGGGCATTGACGGACTGATATGGGTCGTTGGAATAGGAACGCTGCTGGCAGGTATTATTGGTGTTTCCAATATCATGCTGATCGTCATTAAAGAAAGAACTAACGAAATAGGAGTAAAACGGGCACTTGGGGCCACACCCTCGAATATCATTTCACAGGTGATCCTCGAGTCGGTTTTCCTCACCACACTGGCAGGATATTTTGGATTGGTAATTGGTGTTGTTTTGCTTGGCGTTATTGATAATGCCATGCAGAACAGTGGTGGCGATTCTCAGTTTTTCCTGCATCCTGAAATAGATTTTGGAATCGGCATAACGGCACTGGTCATATTGATCTTTTCCGGGATTTTTGCCGGTTTGATACCAGCAAAACGGGCGTTAAGTATAAAACCCGTTGATGCATTAAGAGATGAATAAATCCAATTAATAACAGATAAAACTGAACAACCATGAAAACATTCTTTAAAGTATTGGGAATAGTAGTAGTCCTCGCGCTCTTTGGTGGGACGCTGTATTACCTGTGGGATAAATCAAAAGAGAAACCAATTGTTTATGAAACCGAAAATCCATTCATTTCTGATGTCATCAAAAAAACGGTGGCCACCGGATCGGTGGTACCGCGAAAAGAGATTGATATCAAACCCGTGGTTTCCGGTATCATTGATGAATTGTATGTTGATGAAGGAGATATGGTGAAGAAAGGCGATCTGATCGCCAAAATCCGTATCATCCCCAACATGATCAACCTTAACAATGCCAGGTCGCGGGTGGAGCGGGCCAAAATAAACCTGAAAGATTCCAAGCGAAACTATGACCGTCAATTGGGATTGCTGGAAAAAGGGGTTATCGCGAAAGCTGATTTTGAAACTTATGAGTTCGCTTACCAGAATGCCAAAGAAGAGCTCGAAACAGCCCAGGAAACCCTTCAGCTAATTAAGGACGGCCAGATTAAAAAATCTGATATGCCAACCAATACCATTGTGCGTTCTACCATTGATGGAATGGTACTGGATGTACCCGTAGAAATTGGTAACCAGGTAATCGAGGCCAATAACTTCAATGCAGGTACCACAATTGCAACCGTGGCCGACATGAACGACATGATCTTTAAGGGTAAAATCGATGAAACCGAAGTAGGTAAGATCCATGAAAAAATGCACCTTATACTTTCCATTGGCGCTATCGATGATATTAAATTTGATGCTACACTCGCCAAGATTGCACCAAAAGGTGTTGAGGAAAATGGCGCCATTCAGTTTGAGATTGAAGCCGATGTGAACCTGAATGATAACGAGTTTATCCGTGCCGGCTACAGTGCCAATGCTGACATTGTGCTCGACAGGGCCGACAGTGTAATGGTCATTTCAGAAAGTCTGCTCAAATTCGATGAAGATACCACCTATGTGGAAGTGGAAACCGGAGAACAGGAATTTGAAAAACGGATTGTGGAAACCGGTCTTTCCGATGGAATCATTATAGAGGTGGTTTCCGGTTTATCCTCAGAAGATAAGATCAAGAAAATTTCTTAACAACGGCATGTTTTTTTTGTAACGAATGGTTAAAAGGAGGATTCAATTGTGTTTTCTCCTTTTGCTTTTTATTTGTACTTTCGTGCTCTGTTTAACCCAATTAAAAGACCCGTAAAATGTTAAAAATGAAACTTTTGTCAATAGCCTCCCTGGCGTTGCTCTTGATGTTGTGGAGCTGTGAAAATGGCGGAAAGAAAACCGGTGAAGTGGAAACACCTGAAGAAACTTATAAATTGGCCAAGTATGCGAAAGTTAAATTGGTTACTGACATCAGCCATTTGAGCAACAACCAGAAAGAAATGCTCAAGCTGCTTTTCCAGGCCGCGGATATCATGGATGAGATATTCTGGCAGCAAAACTATGGCGATAAGGCATCCCTCCTCAACAGTATTGATGATGCTAAATTCAGAAAGTATGCGAAAATCAACTATGGACCATGGGATGAGCTGAATAACCTCGCTCCCTTCTTACCCGGCGAAGATCCAAAATCTGCCGGTGCGGAATTTTATCCACATGACATGTCCAGGGAAGAATTTGAAGCTTTCGATAACCCGGAGAAATCAAATCTTTATACACTTGTCAGAAGAGATGAACAGGGTAAGCTGAAAACAGTCTGGTACCATGAAGCCTTTGCGGAAAAAACAGAGCAGGCTGCTTTATTATTGGAAAAAGCAGCCAAACTGGCTGAAGATAAAGGATTCGCGAATTATTTGAACCTACGTGCGAAAGCGCTTAGAACGGATGATTATTTTAAAAGTGACATGGCCTGGCTCAGCATGAAGGATAACCTGATAGATATTGTTATCGGACCTATCGAAAACTATACCGATGGTTTATATGGCTACAAAGCTGCGCACGAATCTTTCGTCCTTATTAAAGACGTTGAATGGAGCCAGAAACTCTCTAAATACGCCTCTTTCCTTCCTCAACTCCAAAAGGAGTTACCGGTTGATCCGGAATATAAAAAAGAAACACCAGGATCTGATGTTGACCTCAATGCCTATGATGTTGTCTATTATGCAGGTGATTGCAATATGGCCGGTAAAACGATAGCCATCAACCTGCCAAACGATGAGCGTGTTCAATTACAAAAAGGAACCAGGAAGCTTCAGTTGAAAAATGCCATGAAGGCCAAATTTGAGTTCATCATGGTGCCTATCACCGAACTGCTCATCAGCGAAGACCAGCGCAAGTATGTTACATTCGACGCGTTCTTTTCCAATACTATGTTCCATGAAGTATCACATGGTATGGGAGTTAAGAATACAATCAATGGTAAAGGTACTGCACGAAAAGCCCTCAAGGAAAAGTATTCAGCCATTGAAGAAGGGAAAGCAGACATCCTGGGCTTGTTCCTAGTAACCAAACTTCACGACATGGGAGAATTCACAAAAACAGACCTGATGGACAACTACGTTACTTTTATGGCCGGCATTTTCCGGTCAGTAAGGTTCGGAGCTTCCAGTGCACATGGTATGGCCAATATGCTTCGCTTTAATTATTTTCTGGAAAAAGGCGCTTTCAACAGAAATCAGGATGGAACCTATTCGATTGATTTCGAAAAAATGAAAAAGGCCTCAACAGAACTTACCCGGAAAATATTAAAATTACAGGGTGATGGTGACTATGAAGGTGCAAAACAATGGATAAAAACCGACGGAGTTGTAAAACCCCAATTACAGGCCGATCTCGACCGTGTGAATGAGGCCGGCATCCCTTCAGATATTTATTTTGAACAGGGCCCTGAAGTCCTAGGACTCTAAACAAATCATATGTTCTTAATCACTTTTATCACTTTTTTAAATCATTGAAATGAAGAAACTTAATTTCCTGTTGATTGCCATCCTGATGTTTTCGGGTTTTGGAAAAGCTATTGCTGATGAAGGCATGTGGTTGCCGATGTTTATCGAGCGCCTGAACTACACCGATATGCAGAAACTTGGCCTGCAATTAACGGCTGAAGAAATTTATAGTGTGAATAGTTCCAGCATGAAAGATGCTATTGTGGGATTGGCAAGCAGTCCAACACCTTCCGGTTATTTCTGTACCGGTGAGCTTGTATCCTCCGAAGGCTTGATGTTTACCAATCACCACTGTGGGTTTGATGCAATTCAGAAACACAGCAGTGTGGAACACGATTATCTGGGTGATGGATTCTGGGCGATGAGCCGGGAAGAAGAATTACCCAATGAGGGTCTAACCGCATCTATCCTGGTTTACATGGCTGATGTCACAGATAGTATTATCCCGAATATCAGTGATACACTGGTAGGCCGCGCCCGTACTGCTGCTGTTAGGAAGATTACAGGCAAGTTGAAGAAAAACGCCTCTGAGGATGGTAAGTATAATGTCGTTCTCAAAAGTTTTTTCAATGGTAATGAATATTATATGTTTGTTTATCAGGTTTACAAAGATGTGAGACTTGTTGGTGCACCTCCATCTTCAATAGGTAAATATGGCGGAGATACCGATAACTGGATGTGGCCCCGACACACTGGAGATTTCAGCATATTCAGAGTCTATACCGCTCCTGATGGATCGCCTGCTGAATACGCCGAAGAGAATGTTCCTTTAAAACCAAAGCATTACCTGCCGGTATCTCTTGATGGTATTGAGCAGGGTGACTACGCTATGATCTGGGGATTTCCCGCTGGAACAGATAGATTCAACACCTCTTCAGCGGTGCAGTTTAAGCTGGATTACTATTATCCTCCCCTGATTGAAGTGTATGGTGCAAAACTCGAAGTCTGGAAAGAGCATATGGATGCCAATAAAGAGGTAAAGATTAAGTATGCGACACAGTATGCAATCACTGCCAACAGTTGGAAATATTTAATAGGACAGGATAAAGGAGTAAGAAACCTGGATGTTGTGGGTGAGAAAAAAGTATTTGAAAAGGAATTGATGGAATGGATAGGAGAAGATGCGGACCGAGAGAAAATCTATGGTAACGTACTCAGTGATATGGAAAGCATCTACACTGAAAGGTCTTCTGGAATAGGACCATTGATTTATGCAAGCCTGAGTGGTGTTGGGGGTGCCGGTATTATAAGTTTGGCGCAGGACTTCATGGGATTGCAGGGAATGCTTAGCCAGCACAAAGAAGAAAAAGACAAAGAAAAGAAAGCCAAAAAGGAAGAACAAATTAAAAAGGCGACTGAAGGATTAAAAGCTTCAGTTGAAGAGCATTTTAAAGATTATGATCAGCCCACCGATCAGGATGTCTTTGCCAGGATGACAGAGATTTACTTTAAAAATATGCCTGACAATTTGCACCCGGAAGTGCTTGATAAAATGGAGTCAAAGTATAAGGGTGATTTTGGGGCTTATGCTGCGTATGTGTTCTCCAACTCATTCCTCAGAAGCCAGGAAAGTGCTGAGGCATTTCTTAATGATCCTGTTTTGAAAACCATTGATAAAGATCCTGCTTTTATGCTTATGCAGGGATACATGGGAAAAATCATGGAAGCTTCTGCTGCTTATCAAAAGGATAGCGACAAGTTGGCACATGCCAAGAGGCTTTATGTTCAGGCTGTTCGCCAAATGAATCCTGACAGGAGTTTTTACCCCGATGCCAACTCAACCCTTCGCTTTTCGTATGGATCAGTTCTGGATTATTACCCTGCCGATGCCATCAAATATGACTTCAAAACCCATCTCTCCGGTGTGATGGAAAAAGAGGATCCGGAGAATGATGAATTCATCGTTGATCCTGTGCTCAAGCATCTGTATGAAACAAAAGACTTCGGACCTTATGACGATGAAGACGGAAAAATGGTGGTTTGCTTCCTTACCAACAACGACATCACCGGTGGCAATTCAGGATCTCCTGTTGTCAATGGTAAAGGAGAACTCATTGGAATTGCTTTTGATGGCAACTGGGAAGCCATGAGCAGTGACATTGCTTTCGCGCCCAATTTGCAAAGAACCATTGTTGTAGACGCGAGGTATGTTTTGTTTATAATCGACAAATTTGCAGGTGCCGGACACCTGGTGGATGAGTTGACCATTAAAAAGACTCTGCCTGAACCGAACAGGGTTGAAAAACCGATGATGGAAGAAGCGGCTGTCAATTAACTTAAAAGACTGGTTTCACGCAGCGATCGCAGCGCCGCCGCGTGAAACCTATTCTTCCCGAATAAGGAACATCAGAAATCAAAGATTGACCTAAAGATCAGGAAAATCCCAAAAAGAAGCAAAGATACCCCTGCTATCTTATTGATCATGATCAGGAATTTATCGGTCAGGAATACTGACAGACGCGAAGCAGTGAACACTTTTAGGATATCCGTAAGCAATACCACTCCCAGAGTACCTGAAAAAAAGATAATCAAATCATAAGTGTCGGCTTTGTAACCGGCAGCAGCGCTTACTGCAACACCAAGCCAGAACAGCCATACGAATGGATTGGCAAGATTTAGCAGGAAACCTTTGGCAATGTACACCAGGCCATGGGGATCATCATTTTCTTTTTCTTCTGACTGTTTTACCATCGCTTTCCTGCTTAAAGTAACGACACCAAAAACTACCATTAGCGATCCGCCAATGATCCCCATCAGTTTATAATTTTCAGACCCGCTGACAAGGCTTACCGCTCCAAACATGGCCAGCACCACCACCATCAGGTCATTTAAAAAAATGCCGATTGCCAGTAACACCCCGGCTCCAAAACCACGGTGAATAGCAGTTTGAATAAGCGCGAAAAATGCCGGGCCAAATCCAAAAATAAATGCCAATGACAGACCCAGTATGGAACCTTCAAGAAGCGCACTCATTTGTTGGATATTTAATTAGCTGATGTATTTTCTTTCGCGGAGGAAATTTTCCCAGTCATCTATCCTGGAATTCTTCAGGACCCTAGGAAACTTGTTGGCACTGCCTTCCCTGCCTTTTGTCTTCATATACTCATAGAATGCTCTTGCAGGCAATACTTCAACGTAAACATCTTTTATGGCCTCGAGTCGCTCAACCCGGTAGTCGTCATTCAGGTTTTTGAGGTATTCATCAATCCTGGCTTTGGCAACCCCGGCATCCACCGGGTTATCTGTACCAATATACCAGCGATGTGCAAACAACGATCCATGGCGGATACCCATTACAGTGAATTCTTTTATTTCGATGTTCAGGTCTTCCTCGAGCAACTCTATAGCGCGGTTCATGTTCTCCTGCGAAAGGTGTTCACCACAGATGCTGATAAAATGCTTGGTTCGTCCTGTAATAAGGATTTCGCATTCTTTCTTGTTAATGAACTTAATGGTGTCGCCAATCAGATACCGCCATGCCCCTGCATTTGATGAAAGCAAAAGTGCATACTCCTTATTTTCCTGAACGCTATCAAAAGTTAGTACCAATGGATTTTCTCTCAGTTTACCATCTTCATCAAAATTGTCATCATTAAACGGAACATATTCGTAATACACTCCATTATCCATAATCATCTCCATACCTGTTGAGTCTGGTTTATTCTGGTAGGCAATGTACCCTTCTGATGCCAGATACGACTCATTGTAGATCATGGGTTTAGCAAACAGCCTTTCAAAACTTCTCAGATAAGGTTTGAACGATACGCCGCTATGGACATAAACTGAGAGATTTGGCCAGATATCATGGATAGATTTTACATCGTACCTTTCAATGATTTTTTCCAGCAGTATTTGAACCCAGGCCGGAACTCCTACGATCACTCCTATATCCCAGCTTGGGGCCATCCTGACCATATCCTCAAGTTTATTGGACCAGTCAGCAGACCTGGATATGCGCTTTCCCGGTTTATAAAAATGCTGGAACCAGAAAGGTAGATTACCGGCGGTAATACCGGAAAGGTCTCCTTCATAATAGTTGCCGTTATACTGGAGGTGTGTACTCCCTCCAATCATGAGAATGCTTTTTTCAAAAAACTCTAAAGGAAAATCATACTTGACCATGGTAACCAATTGTCTGATGCTGGCCTTACGGATCCCATAAAGCATATCAGTGGTTACCGGGATGTATTTGCTCGAGGCTTCTGAAGTACCTGAGCTCAAGGCAAAGTATTTGACTTTTCCAGGCCAGGCAACATAAGTTTCTCCGTTAAGCGCCCTGTACCACCACCTTTTGTACATTGTTTTATAGTCGTGGACAGGTACACTTTCCCTGAAGTTACTTTCTAAGTTTTTGGATACGATTATTTCAGAAAATTTATAATGCTCACCAAAAGCAGTGAATTGTGCCTTGCGAAGAAGTTTTTTCAACTGTTTCCTCTGTTCTTCCGCCGGATTCAGTTTCACCAATTTTTTTTCAAGTGGTTTGTTCCTGATCGCGTAAGCGCTTTTAATGATGCTTCCCAGTAAAGGCATACCCTGTTGTTCGTTCTACGGGGTCAAATTTATTATAAAAAATGAATCAGGTTGTTTTCTAACTCAATTCTTTCCAGAGCGCCATTGCCTTTCTTTTTTTCAATGTATGCTCTGTATACTGTATCGATATTGTTTACTTTTATGTGTTCGGTTTCCTGGGTGGACAAAGACAAACTTAACCACAAGAATGAAATTATTACCGGTATCCGGATATTTTTTATTTAATTGTAACCGCACATGCTCATTTTGTATACCAAAACGAAGTTATTCTTAATTGCCTGAAACATGAAAAAATTCTTTAAAATGATAGTTTGGATTATTGTTATTATCGTTGTTTTATTTGGTGGTTTCATCCTGTATATCACCCTTTCGGATTATCGCCCCAATAAAGTAGAGGTAATTTTAGAAGCGGACAACCACATTAAATCAACCTTTCCCGGGCAGAATAATTTCACCTTGATTTCATGGAACATTGGCTACGCAGGACTTGGGGCTGAAATGGATTTTTTTTACGATGGCGGAAAGAAAGTAAGGCCCGGCAAGGAACAAAATCAGCGATATCTTAACGGCATTAAAAAGTATATAAAAGACAGCGATGCCGACTTTTATCTGTTGCAGGAAGTGGATATAAGATCACGACGCAGTTTCAGGATAAACCAGGTAGAGGCAATCACAAACCTTAAAACCGATTTTAGTTACCAGTTTGCTTTGAACTACAAGGTTCCGTTTGTTCCTGTTCCTGTGAATGAACCTATGGGAAAGGTGAAAGGAGGGATAATGATATTGTCAAAAGATGAGCCATACTATGCAGAGCGCATCGCTTATCCACTGATTGCTGCATGGCCCGACCGCCTGTTTTTGCTTGACCGCTGCTTTATTTTATCAAGATATAAGCTCGATAATGGGAAAGACCTGCTTGTCATCAACACCCACAACTCAGCTTATGTGTATGATAGTACCCTGAGATACCAGGAATTTAACATTATCAAAAAGACTATGCTCGATGAATATGAGAAGGGGAATTATATCATTGCCGGGGGAGACTGGAATGCTAATCCTCCCTATTTAAAACCGGAAGGAACTTTTAACGGCCATAAATTCGAATCTTCTAAGGTGAAGATGAATAACGACTTTCTGCCACCTGAATGGAATTGGGCTTTTGCTTCCAATGCTCCTACAAACAGAAACAACGATACCGCATTCAGGAAAGGTGAAAATGGCACCACAGTTATTGATTTTTTTGTGGCTTCCCCAAATATTAAAATACTGGAGGTAAAGAACATTGATCTGGATTTTGAATTCAGCGATCACAACCCGGTTTACCTGAACATCCAGATCATTAATTCAGGATAAGTTTGCAGACGGCCTGATTTTTATACATTTGAATTGATTTTAAATATGTTTATTAAATAGATTACACTCTTCAATGATGTCCAGGCTGCTCTTATTACTTTGTTTACTTGGTTTTGTTTCTGATTTTACTGCCCAAAACCTTTACACTTACTTTAACCGCGATTATGACATGGAGGTCCAATCCACACTCTATTCATCTAAAACGCGGTTCCACACCGCAATCCAGGCATGGAGGATTGGAGATATAAAGAAAATTGCCAATTATGATTCCCTTACGCAGCTAAATCGACTCGAAAAAACAATTGAAAAGAAATGGAAACAGAAAGCATGGAATAAATTCCTCAACGATGATGTGGTCACACTTTATAAGGAAAAATTCTGGTTTGCCATCAATCCTTTAATGAACTTCGATGTTGGGTATGAATCAAACGAGGAAAAAACCCGGTTTATCAATACCCGCGGATTTGAGGCCAAAGGAGAGATTGGTAAAGGATTTTCATTTTATACCAGCTTTTATGAAAACCAGGCCTCTTTTGTAAACTACCTGGATTCTAATATTCGTGTAACCCGGGTTGTACCCGGACAGGGAATGGTAAGAAGCTTCAAAGAAGACGGCTTTGATTATGCTTATGCTTCCGGATACATTGCATTTAATGCCGGCAAATATTTTGACTTTCAACTGGGCTACGACAATAACTTCATAGGTGATGGATACCGTTCGCTTTTGCTTTCAGATAATGCATTCAACTATCCTTTCCTGAAGATCACTGCCAAATTCTGGCATATCAATTATATGGTGTTGTATTCGCAGATGATGGACATTAACTTTAAATGGAGCGACGACCTGGGGTATGCAAAAAAATGGACCACCACCCATTACCTGTCGTGGGCAGCATCCAAACGATTCAGCATAGGCATTTTTGAAACTATTGTCTGGCAAACACAGGACAGTACGGGTTACAGGGGATTTGATGTAACCTACCTCAATCCCATTATTTTTCTACGGCCTGTGGAGTTTTCCATGGGATCTCCCGATAATGCCATGATAGGATTGAATATGAGTTTTATCGCAGGCAAGCACAGCACCTTCTACGGGCAGTTAATTCTTGACGAGTTTAAACTCAGTGAGTTCACGGACGACAATGGCTGGTGGGGAAATAAGTTTGGCTGGCAACTCGGGTTTAAGAGTTTCAACCTGTTCAGGGTAAAGAATCTTTTTTTTCAGACAGAGTTCAACTGGGTGAGGCCTTACACTTTTGCACACGAGAAAACGATTACAAACTACGGACATTACAATGCGGCAGTTGGCCATCCGCTTGGTGCCAACTTCTGGGAATCGGTTAACTTTATCAAGTATAATTACCGCCGCTTCTATTTTAAATACCAGTTTCAATATGCCCGATATGGACTGGATTACGATGACCAAAACTTTGGAAAGAATATTTACGAACCTTATACAACCCGGGTAAGTGATTATGACGTTAAAGTAGGACAGGGCCTGTCAACAACGGTCATTTACAATGATCTTACTGTTAGCTGGCTGATCAACCCGGCCTATAACCTTAATATTGCTCTGGGATTTACTTACAGAAATTCAACCAATGATCGGGAAACCGTGAACACCTCGTTTATTCATTTTGGGTTAAGAACCTCGCTCAGCAGGTTTTATTACGATTTATAATTCTCTTTTTCATGAAAAGACCGGTACTTTTCTACCTTGCATTAATCATATTATTTTCTTCCTGCCGTGAAGCTGCTGTTTACCGCGATTATGTGAAATTGGAAAATCTCAATTGGAAGCGCTTTGACATACTGGAGTTTGATGTCCCTGTGAAAAACGGTGACCAGCTCGATTTTTATCTTTTCCTTCGACACCACACCGACTTTCCTTATGACAAACTCTTTGTAAATATTACTTTCTACTCACCTGATGGCGAAATGAGATCGAGAGATTATGATTTCAACCTGAAGGCTGATAATGGGAAATGGCTTGCTGATGGTATGGGTGAATTGTGGGATATTGAACTGCCGATCAGGAAAGGCATGCCTTTTTATCAGAATGGAAAATGTAAGGTAAGGATTGAAAACAAATACCCTAAATACGATACTCCCGGCATCGTTGAGGTAGGATTGATAGTAAAAAGAAGTAAAGAATAACCTGTATATAGGAACCTGCTTACCTTTCTGATTACCTGATCTTATTACATTTGACCCGAACGCACTCAGTGTTCACAAACCAAAAATCAATGTTATGAAAAAGTTCACGCTATTAATTCTGCTTTCGTTTTCAACCACCTGGTTAATGAGTCAAAACACCTGGATCAATGAACTACATTATGATGATTCAGGTGGCGACCAGGATGAAGTGGTTGAGATTGTTATTGAAAATCCTGAAAATTATACGCTCTCTTTGTTCGAAGTATTTCTTTACAATGGGGCCAGCGGTGAATGGTACAGTAATGAAAGCGCTGACAACTTCACCGTTGGAAACACCGAAGGAAGTTTTACTATTTATTACTGGTATCCCGGATCAATCCAAAATGGCGCCCCCGATGGATTAGCGATAAGTTATGACGGACTGGCTATTTCAGGTCAGTTTTTGAGTTATGAGGGCACATTCACAGCAACGAACGGTCCGGCAAATGGACTTATTTCAACCGATATGGGAGTTTCGGAAAGTGGAGTTCCTGAAGGTCAGTCTCTGCAGCTATCCGGTACCGGCACACAATACAGTGATTTTGCCTGGCAACAGCCTGCAACCAGTACTGTAGGCGCTTTAAATAATAGCCAGTCATTTGGAAGCGGGGGAAACCAGGGACCGGTTATTACTAATATAGTTCATGCTCCGGAATATCCTTCATCATCCGAAACAGTGGTGGTTACGGCTACTGTAACAGATGATAATGTGGTTTCCAGTGTTGTCTGCAACTGGGGAACAACTGATGGCGGCCCTTATCCAAACACAATTTCCATGTCAATTGATGCAGGTGACTCCTATCAAACGGATAGCGATATTCCGGCACAGCCGGATGGAACATCGGTTTATTTTGTGATTGAGGCAACCGATGATGAAGCCGAAACAACCACCTCACCTCAGCAAAGTTACCTTGTGGCTGACGTAACAATTGTGATTAATGAAATTCTTGCCGATCCGGATGCGATAGATGGTGATGCAAATGGTGATGGAACGGTAAGTACCAGCCAGGATGAATTTGTTGAGATTGTTAACTCCACTACCACTGCTATTGATATCAGCCAATTTACCTTAAGTGATGCAGTGAACGTGCGTCATACTTATCCTGTGGGAACAATACTTCAGCCCAATGATGCAGTGGTTGTTTTTGGAGGAGGAACGCCAACCGGATTCGATTATTATGATGTTCAAACGGCAAGCTCAGGATCGCTTGGATTGAATAATGGTGGAGATGATGTTATATTGAAAGATGCCTCAGGCACGGTGGTGACAAATGTTACTTTTGGATCAGAAGGCGGCGACAACCAGTCTATTACACGCGATCCTGATTTCACTGGTGAGTTTGTCAAACATTCCACAGCAACCGGTTCCGGAGGTACATTGTTTTCACCGAATAAAACCATTGATGGAAACTGGTTCAAAGCAGTGACGTTATGGAATGGCAGCCAGGCAACAACAACCTGGGAAGATAGTGATAACTGGTCGAATAACTTTCCTGATGCTGATTCAAGAGCAGTAATTCCATCTCTTCTTTCGCATTATCCTACGTTGACAGTGCCCGGACCGATATGCAACAGCCTGCTTATTGAATCTGATGCATCATTGGTAGGCGTGAATTATTTATCCGTTAACGGTTTTTCAAAGGTACATCGATCCATTGATGAATACTCCGGCAGTGGTGACGGTTTCCACTTCTTGTCAGCGCCTGTATCAGGTTTTATTATTGCCGGCTCTTATTTTGAACCTGTCAGCGGGTCGGATGACTTTTACGATTGGGATGAAACAAACAACTCCTGGTTAAACTATTTCGGCGGCAACTTCACCGATACTGAGTTTCTCGTTGGAAAAGGATATCTGGTAGCTTATGTGTCACAAAATGATGGTGAATTCTTTGGTGACCTTAACATGATTCCACAAACCCAAAACCTATCTTTTACCACCGCTCAGGGTGAGGGCTGGAATTTACTTGGTAATCCCTTCCCTTCGGCGCTTGACTGGGATCTTCTCACTAAATCGGTAGATGTTGATGGTTCGGTTTATGTATTAAAAGGTAGTGACAATACCTATGTGAGTTGGAACGGAACAACGGGAGATTTGACCGATGGACACATCCCTGTCACCAATGGATTCTTCGCAAAAGCCGGATCAGCAAGTCAATCGATTACAATGGAAGCTGCAGATCAGGTTCACGGAAGTTCCGGTTTCCTGAAAAACACCAATAGTGAATTGCCTGCCAACACCCTAAAAGTAAGCATTGCAAACGAGGATTTTTTAAACAACACTTATATCCAGTTCAGGGAAGATGCAACCGGTGAATTCGATCAGGCTTTTGATGCCTACAAGTTGTTTGGCTCATCTGATGGCCCACAGTTGTTTACCAGTATTTCCGGAGTGGATTATTCGATCAATTGCCTTCCCTTTTCACTGGATGAGTTTGAATTAGCACTGGGATTCATTACCGGATTGAGCGGCACATTTTCCATTTCATCGGAAGGTTCAAATTCTTTCCAGGATGGTGATTTCGATATTTACATTGAAGATATGGCAACCGGGGATCTGTTTAATTTAGGTGAAGAACAATACACATTTACAGCAGAAAGTGAAGGCAATGAAAACAGGTTTATGCTCCATTTTTATAATGTTACGAGTATTGGGGAATCAATTTCAGATGAAGATGTGAAAATTTATGCCCACGATAAAACGGTTTATTTCAAATTTAAACAAGTACCTCACAATCCCATAAAAGTTGAAGTTATCAACACCATGGGCCGGTATGTCTTCACGGGAGAACTGGAAGGGACTTCCCTTAGCAGTTTAAGGCTTGATCAAAATCCAGGTGTTTATATCATCCGTGTGCAAATGAAAGATAATTTCAAAATTCAGAAAGTATTCATAAAGTAAACCTCCAACACCAAATAGCAATGAAAAAAGTAAAAAAGATGATCATCGGCCTTATTTTATTAATATTCTTTTCTTTCGGAATAAATGCCCAGGTCCCACCGGAACCACCAGGTGATCATGGCAGCACTAATAATCAGGAACCTGGCGGTAACGCATCCCTTGTTTCAGGAACGATATTGCTCATAGGCCTGGGTTTTGTTTATGGCACCAAAAGGTATTACGATCTTAGAAAAAACAATAATTGATACTACAAATAGAATCGCTGGAAGCTTTCGGAATGGCGCCTTAGTGGCGAAAAATTATTACGGAAAATCCTCTGTGGCACTACCATCTTACAAAATGTCGTGACATCCATCCATACGGATTCCTTCTGGTCATACGGACTTCCGTCGGTCGTACGGACTCCCCTGTTTTTCGCAACTTTACCGGGATTAATTTTTTATACTTTTTAATTTACAGTACGACAGTGAATTAGAATTATTTGTTTTACAATATCGGGTGTCCTATATTCAATAACATCTTGAGTATAAATTGAGAAAGCCCCAACGGGGGCAACTATCAACAGCTCCGGGTTGCAGCCCGGAGATTATTAGATCAATCACCAAAAGCGCCAAAGGTGCGAAATCATCATTTTTACGGGTGTAATGTAAAATAAACTTAAAAATAATCTACCTTTTGCATGGATTCCGGGCTCACCAAAATAGATATGATATCAATGTTGATGTACCTTTTTATCCAAATCAAAGAAGCGCAGGCTGAAAAGACCTGCGCAACTTGAAAGGCTCATTAATTAATATGGAGAGAAATGGAATAACACTGGAGTTTATTAAACTTTTACCCAGGGGAGTTTTATCCCATTTGTTCCATCAAAATTGCAAAGAAAGTCCCAGCAGGCAAAATAATGATTACCGGATGATACGTAAATGTTTACATGATAAGTGGAAGAGATGTTCCTGATTACCCTGCCAACAGATCAATCAGGTTTAGTGGCCAGTTTTATTCTTTTTCTTTTAACAAGAATATAGGGGATATAGGAAAAAATTGCTGCAAGGCCAATAAGAATAAGAAATAACTGGTAGGTTCTGAGGCTTGAGAGGCTGAAAGCAATTATAATAAAAAGGATATTCACAAGAAGAATAATCGCGGTGGTTTTTTTATGGCTGCCTGTAAGTTCCAGCATATAATGGTGCACATGTTCCTTATCTGGGAAGAAAGGTGATCGGCCATGTATCATTCTCAGGACAAAAACCCTGATGGTATCATAAATCATTGTCGAGATGACAAACCCGGCAAATATGGATAGTCCTCCAAGTGTTGGCGTGTTAATATCATGTGAAGTGCGACCATTGGGAACATCAACCAAATGCTTTTTGCGAGCTACGTCAACAATAGATGGTATTGCAAGGAAAGTGATGATAAAAGCAAGCAATAATGCTTCTATAGGTATTAGTTTTTCATAGAGGAAAAGATACTACATCTATAGGCGGATCTTGGTAGTGACAAATATATTCTAAAATACAAGAACTTCAATTGACAAGAGTTTAGGGTTAAGTTCACATCTGATGTTAGTAGTTATTATTATATCTGTAAATTCTTTTTCTAAAGGACTTTAAGCCTTACACTAATTTTCCGTTTACCAGTTTTAACTCTTTTGCATCCTCCCATCTTAATTGTTCAGCAGCACCACCAACCGTGAGGAAATTAAAATCATTCACCATTGATTGAAATTTCTTACGCGAATGGCTTGTTCCAATTCGGTAGCGCAACTGCAGATATGGATTTCCTTTAAACAACTTATGAATATGGTCATCAAAATCGCGGGGGTGAAAATAGGCCATTTCATAACCTGAAGACCTGAACATTTTTTTAACAAACCAGTATGGCCATAAACGGAAATACCCACTTCCTGAATAGATAATATGTTTACCGCCCAGATTGAATGTCCTGGTTGGAAATTCCTTGATTGAATAGCCATTGCATTTTAAAAGAAATGCTTCCGGTGGTATTCGTCCGGGAAACCCCATATGCAGGTTTGATTTTAGCGAACTGTCGATAGTGATGCCATGTGCATGAAGAATTTCAAATGCCCAAAGAGTATTTTTATTAAGTGAAAAGCCGGGTGCCCGGTAAATCTGTATCGGCTTACCTGTAACGTCCTGCAGCCGTTTTATAACTAATTCTGTATCCTTATTAAAATCTTTACTTGACAGATGATGAACCTTGGTATGTAAGTACGAATGTGCAGCCAGTTCATGACCTTTGTCGCTTATCTTACGGATGAGATCCGGATATTTTTCCACCACCCATCCCAGGCAGAAGAATGTAGCTTTAAGATTGTTTTCATCCAGAAAGGACAGCAGCCAATTGGTGTTCCGAACCACACGTGCCGGCAGACTATCCCATTTTTCAGGCTTGTTGTAGTAAGCATCATCAAAGATGTGGAACCAGTCTTCTATGTCGAAGGATAGGATGTACAATAATTCGGTTTTAATTGGCGGCTAAGGTAGGTAATAAAGTGAACTGGATAATTGGTGAATTAGTTAATTGGTAAATCGATTAATTGGCTAAAAGTTATAGTTATGCTCTTTGCGGGCGTACCTTAGATTTGATTGTCTTTCCGTTCACTCCCGGCAGGATCATAATTAACAATAGCCTCAACACAACGCATAGCTGTTCTTCCATCCCACAGTTCCGGACGCTGAGGCTTTCTGTTAATCCGGAGAGTATGGTGGTATTCCTTTCGAATGCGGTCTACATTATTGCCTACAAGTACAGATGCCCCACCGTGCTCACGCAAAGTAATCGGACGCTCGGTATTCCAGCGCAATGTAAGACAGGGTGTTCCCAGTACGGTACTTTCTTCCTGAAGTCCGCCACTGTCGGTGAGAATGATTCTTGCATGCATATTCAGGCGAAGCATTTCATGATAGCCGATGGGATGTAAAAGAATCACTCCGGGATTCTCAACGATACGATCCCATATCCCAAATGTTTTTAATCGTTTTTCAGTCCGGGGATGTATGGGCCAGATAAGTGGCATATCAGGGGTAACTTCATCAAGCAGGAAGTTGATAAGCGGAGTGAGCACATCCGGATGGTCAACGTTGGATGGGCGGTGGAGGGTAATCAAAGCATAATCTTTATCTTCACCAGGATGGATGAATTGCTTTTGAAGTAAAAGATTGTTTTTGAGAATGCTTTCCATCGAAATTCTCTCTGCCTTTCTGCGGTTGGCTTCGAGCGTATCTATCATGATGTTGCCCACGAAAACGATATTGTTGTCCGGCGTTCCTTCATCACGTAAGTTTTCTGACGAAAGTGTATCGGGTGTTAACAATAGATCTGAGAGCCTGTCGGTCACCAGCCTGTTAATCTCTTCCGGCATAGCCATATCCCTGCTACGCAGTCCTGCCTCGATATGACAAACTTTTACAAGCTGTTTCTTAGCGGTAACTGAACAGGCAAGTGTGGCATTCACATCACCTACCACAACTACCCAATCAGGCTTTTCCTTTTCCAGAACTTTTTCGAACGCCATCATGGTCTGGCCTACCTGCTCAGCATGGCTGCCGGAACCAACACCCAGGTTGATATCAGCCTCCGGAATATTTAGCGCCTTAAAAAAAGCCTTCGACATACGATCATCGTAATGCTGACCTGTGTGTACAAGGATATGTTCAATCAGTTCTTCCTGACTGCCGATTGCCGGACCATGAGGAACGGTTTGCCTACTATTAAAGTCTTTTATCGCCCTGATAAATGGGGCAATCTTCATAAAATTGGGACGAGCGCCAACAACAGAAATGATTTTCATTAAAACAGTATTTAGCTTATCAGGAAAGAATTAGAAATGCAAAGCTAAAAATACAATCGATTAACCAAAACGGCTTGGAAGTTCTTTAAACAAAATTGATAGGGGGCAGGGCCTACATCAGCTTCTGCTGAACCTTCCACCATCGGTCAGGTATTTCCTGCTTAAGCGCTGTTTGATAGTCGGTATATGAGCATGGTACAAACTGGTGCCTCCGGTACTTTTCGCCAATATTGTTTGAGCTTTGCACCACCATCCACCAACGCTCTGTTCTCTTGCTTTTCAGAAAAACGAGCTGGTCTTCAAAGCCTTCAACTTTCACCATGAACCTGATATAATCGTCAATTCCTTCTTCAGGCAGATCGTTTGTACGATTCATGTAACCATCAATGAAGTACCAGATCATCTGCGAAATAAGTTTTGCCGTTTGACCCTGAATATCAATCCCGGGATTGTATTCATAGAATCCGATACTTGACAACTTATCACTCATTCCCGCATACCTGCATATCCGGCAGGCTTCTTCTCCCAAAAAACCATTTGGGTTTGAATAGAAAGTGCCTGGAGCATCGGCATGGCGTATGGATGATATATCAAAACTTACAAAGTCAGCATTGCGGATCATTGGTTCTGCTTCTTCCATATTTAAGCGAACGATTCCCAAACGATTGGAATCAAAAAACAGATTCTTCATCAGCACTATGGCGTCGGGGTCTGCATAATAACTCTGATAACCAATATTGGTGTAGTTAAACAGGTAATTGGGCTGATGAAGTATGATCCTGCTGAGATAGGAACGCGAAGTGAGTTCATGTTCATCGTGACCAAGATCAAAGTGTGAATCCACTGCTGCAAAGTTGATCACCTTTCCAATGTTCTCGTAGGCAAGGTAGTTGGCGTAAGTTAAATCCTGGCTTCCGCCAATGATAATCGGAAGGATATTCCTTGTCAATAAATGCGCTACTACCTCTTTAATTGCAAAATAAGTGTCATCAATGGTATTTCCCTGCCTGATATTTCCCAGGTCAACAAGTTTTAGATCATTCCAATGTGAATAGAGATTATAGAAATATCCTCTAACGTGATCAGGTCCATCTGCACAGCCGGTGTTTTCAAGGCTGCCTCTGTCCTCACTCACACCTAACAAGGCTATATTTGCTTCATCAAGTTCAGGAAAACCGCTTTTTTCAAAATAAACATTAGCGAGGCCTGCGATCCTGTTCCTGTTGGTTTGTAATTCAGTATCGTAGTCAAAAAGACTTATCGGGCTAAAGTATAGGCTCAGATCCATTGAGAGATAGCATAACGAACGGGAAGCGAAAATACGGAATTCATACTATTTCCTTTTCCGGTTATACCTTTTCTTAGGCATATTTTTTGGATCTCTGGATATTTTATAACAATCCTCCAATGTTAACTCAGAAGGATCATGTTCTTTAGGAATTTTGTAATTCTGTTTTTTGATGACAAGATAGGCTCCGTATCTTCCATTCAGCACCTGCACATCTTCGTCTTCTTTAAACTCCTTAATAATCTTTTTCTGATCTGCACTCCTTTTCTCGGAAATGATTTCAATGGCTCGCTCCAGGTTGATAACTGAAGGATCATCCTCTTTGCCGATGGAATAAAATTTTTTGTTGTGTTTTACATAAGGTCCGAATCGGCCGATGGCAACTGTTACCTCTTCATTTTCATACTCTCCGAGAGATCTCGGGAAATCAAATAAACCAAGCGCTTCTTTTAGGGTAATGGTTTCCAAACTCAGTCCGTTTCTCAAACCTGCAAACCTGGGTTTTTCTTCTGAATCGGTGTCACCAATTTGAGCTATAGGGCCAAATCGTCCAACTTTTGAATAGACATTTTTACCTGTTTCAGGATCCTGTCCCAACAGGCGTTCACCGGTAAATTTTCCTGAAGTTTCCTGAGTGGTTTCGATTTTATCGTGGAACGGACCGTAAAACTCTTTGATCATCTGGTTCCATTGTTTTTTGCCTTCGGCAATATCGTCGAACTCCTTTTCAACATTGGCCGTAAAGTTGTAATCAAGGATATTTTTGAAGTATTCGACAAGGAAACGATTTACCACTGTACCGATATCTGTAGGATAAAGTTTTGCTTTTTCGGTTGCCCCATTTTCCGTAAGCATTTTTTCCTGGACATTTCCATCCTGAAGGGTGATCATCTGGACATTTCTCTTCTGAGAAGGCCGTCTTTCTTTAACGATGTATTCTCTTTTCTGGATTGTCGAAATGGTAGGGGCGTAGGTTGATGGACGTCCTATTCCCAATTCCTCCATTTTTTTTACGAGGCTGGCCTCAGTATACCTTGGGGGATGTTTGGTAAATCGCTGTCGGGCATTCATTACATTAAGGGAAAGAGGATCTCCGGATTCCATTGCAGGCAGCATTCCACTTTTTCCATTGCCATTCTCTTCATCTGTTCCTTCGATATAAACCTTCAGAAAGCCATCAAATTTTACAACCTCACCATTGGCAACAAATTGTTCTTTAGCAAATGAAGAGTCAATCTTAACAGTGGTTTTTTCCAGTTGGGCCTCGCTCATTTGGGAAGCAATGGTCCTTTTCCAGATAAGGCTGTACAATCTTTGTTCATCATCGCTTCGATCAACCGACTGATTGCTCAGATAGGTTGGTCTGATGGCTTCATGGGCTTCCTGGGCACCTTTTGTTTTGGTTGTGAATTTCCTGATCCGGATGTATTCCTTTCCAAACAATTTACTAATCTCCTGCTTTGCCATACCCAGTGCCGTATTGGACAGATTGACAGAATCGGTACGCATATAGGTTATTTTACCTGATTCGTACAACTGCTGGGCAACACGCATGGTTTTACCTACCGGAAAACCAAGTTTCCTGGAAGCTTCCTGCTGAAGTGTTGAGGTAGTGAATGGTGGTGCCGGAGATTTTTTTGCAGGCTTTTTTTCAACAGAGGCAACTTTGAATTCAGCGCCGGTATGATTTTCCAGAAAAACTTTTGCTTCTTCGAAAGTTGAAAATCTTACAGGGTATTCTGCCTGGAAAGTCTGTTGGTTTTCTCTTTCTGTGAGTTGAAATTCTGCAACAACTCTAAAGTAAGAAACACTTTCGAACGCTTTGATTTCTTCTTCACGTTCCACGATAAGTCTTACAGCAACCGACTGCACGCGGCCGGCAGAGAGTGCTGGTTTTACTTTCTTCCAGAGCAGAGGTGAGAGCTCATAGCCCACCAGGCGGTCGAGGACCCGCCTTGCCTGTTGGGCAGATACCAGGTTCGTATCAATTCCCCTGGGATTATCAATTGCATTGGTAATTGCATTTTTGGTAATCTCATGAAAAACAATCCTTTTTGTAGAATCTTCAGTAAGTCCAAGAGCGTTGAACAAATGCCAGGAAATAGCCTCTCCCTCACGGTCTTCATCAGTTGCCAGCCAAACGGTTTCAGCCTCCTTCGCCATTTTCTTCAGCTCAGTAACTACTTTCTTTTTGTCAGGACTTATTTCATACTCAGGTTTGAAATCATTCTCGATGTCAACACTTAGTTTTGTCTTATTCAAATCCATCACATGTCCAAAACTAGATCGAACTACGAAATCCTTTCCCAGGAAACCTTCAATAGTTTTGGCTTTCGCCGGTGACTCCACAATAACAAGATTTTTTGCCATATTAACCTTTTTAGTCTTTGATAATTATTTTGAAAAAAAAGCGGTGCAAAAGTAAAATAATAATATTAACTCGAATTTTTATTGAAAAATACTACGTGTTAACAGATACAATATCAACCTATTTTTGGTAGTGTAATACCTTGATTCAACAATTATTAATGGTAGAAAGTTTTTATTTCAGGAGTTCTTTTGCAGATATACTCCCAAAACACAAAAAAGATAAGCCGGGATTAAGATATTGAATTTCATTAAATTCTATTTGCATTTTAAAAATGGAGGTAAAGAATCAATTGTCGGTAAGCATGATTTCTTCAATTTCTTCGAGCGTATCAGGATTTATAACTTTTAAAGTCACATGCCTGCCATCAACCTGAAATAACATCAGAGCGTATTGGGTTGAGAAAAATTCAACAGATGCAGACCAGGGAAGAGCTTGCTGTCCATAGTAAGGCGCCCCTGCTGAGCCATTGGTAATTTGCCAGAAAGGTCTTGATACTTTGAGTCTTTTACCGCGGTAATTCTCATTATAGATTGGTGTTTCTTTTGTAAGCCTTGTCCTGCTGTAATTGTGCTCATCGCCACACAACAATGCCAATACTTTTTCGCTCTTGTTGATCATAATATCAAGACATTCATCACGACGTTCAATAATGCCTTTTTTATAAGGACTTCCTGAAACGGTAGGCCTGATACTGTTATTGCCGCCATACCACATATCATCACCGGCATGTCCACCATTGGGAAAAGCAGGGGTGTGAATGGTGACAAAAATGTGGTCTATATTTGAATCCCTGTCCAGCATTTCAACGGTAGATTTGAGCCACAACAGTTGGTTGTCCATAACATAACCATGAGGATTTCCTCCGGTTTCAGGTATGGTGCTGGTCGTGGGATTATACCAGTAATCGGAATTCAGAACGATCATAGCCACATTATCATAAGTGTAATAATAGACATTCTCATCATAGGATGGAAAATCCTTTTGACCTTCATTCGGATCGTAATCAGAGCCATCTTCACTTCCAGGTCCATTGACAGGATTTACGAAATTACCAGCGAAAACAGCTTCCGCTGAATTGTTGTAAAATGGCCATTTGTCCAGTTGTATCCCATATTTTGAGTCGTCTTCGAATACATTCACAACTGCTTCATGATTTCCCATGCCAACATTGAATGGTATATAATGCCAGAATGGCTCGATATTTCTTTTCCAGTTGGCGTATTGAAGGTTGGTTTCTCCTATGTTGGAAGAATAGCCGTTGATCATATCTCCTGTAAACTGGAAGAATGCCGAGCCCTTTTTTAAGGCAAGAGCTGCCATTTTTTTCATTACATAAGCATTCGTGCCATAAATGTCTCTCTCACCGCCACCTTTTCCGGCTCGTGAATCACTGGTATAGGCGAATACAAATGGTTTACGGGTTCCTGGCTCCGGTGCAGTTTTGAAATAGTGACTTTCGCTATGTTCTCCATAATGAACAGTGTACTCGTATCTGGTATCGGGTTTCAATCGGGTAATCTGAATTTCATGTTGCACATCCCCTATCGGATTCATCATCCGTGCATTGGCCCTGTATTCAATTCCGTTTATTTCGATATGAGGACTGCTTGGCCGGTTTGTTGTAAATGAGATGTTTAGATCTGAATGGGTCACATTATTTATGAAAGGGCCTTCAACTATCGAAAGCCCGATGGTAAACGGGCCCGTTCCTTCAATATTTATTTTTCCATCATAAATAATCCTGCCAAAAGAATTGGTGATCCTGTAGCCTAGTCTGGCACTTCCTTTTTCTTGCCAATTGGCGATGTCATATTTGCCTTTTAGCTCGGCAATGTTTATTTCAGCCATGCCATCCCTAATGGAAGCGCTACGTCCAAAAAAGACTGTCTGAGGATACTCCGGCAGCTCTTCGGAAAAGAGACCATAATATATAGTGCCGCTAAATTTTTCATTGTTGAAGTTAAATTGAATGCCGGTAGCTGTACCGGCAGGGTCAATGCGTATGTTGTTCAGGGTATAAAAAGTTTCTTTCTGAGTAAGTTTACTATTGCCAATAAATAATTCGCCATTTTCATTCGGGACGATGTTTGAATATACCCTGGGAATCTGCTCATATGCTTTTTGCCTGGCATCATTCTGAGATTTTACAACCGTTGTAGTTAACAGGATTAAAGTAAAGAGGATTATATGTTTCATGATTTTCATTTGTGTGCGTAACCAAAAGTACAGATTTCTTGCATGGTTCAAATGAATTGGGAAAGTTCATTATATGATTTGTTTAAGATATCTTAAAAGAGATCACTTTAAACCTATAAGAATCAAATACTCACATCAATATGTATTTATTATCTGTATTTAATTAGCTTTCAGACGTCAAGGAGGAGTAATTTATTTCCGGTTATAAAAAAAAGGTCTAAATTTGCGCGAATTTATTATTTGACTGAGATAAACACAGAATATTATCATACTGATTTTAGATGAAAAAGGCCTTAAACTCCATACCCAGGGTACTGCTCTGGCTTAGCATTCTTGCCATCGTTACCTCATCTTGTGTTCCTCTTAAGAAAACTACTTATCTGCAGGTACAAGAATCTGCTGATACTGTTAAGAATTTCGTTAATGAGCGAAAGATTGATTACCGGATTCAGCCAGGGGATAATTTATACATTAGGGTTGTAACCCTGGATGAAAAGACCAATGTATTGTTGAATCCGCTTACTGGCTCAGGAAGAGTTGGTGGTGGTGGGAGCACCACCTTAGGAAACGATGCATCTATTTACCTGCAGAGTTATGAAATAAGCGAAGCCGGCTACCTGGATTTTCCCATGCTTGGTGAAATCTTTGTTAGAAATATGAATACTGACGAGGTCCGGGACGTCATCAATGAGCGGTTAAAAGAATACCTCAAGGAGCTTGTTGTTATTGTTAAACTGGTGAACTTTAACCTGACCCTACTGGGGGAAGTTAATAGACCCGGAGGATACAAGATTTATCGTTCCAATATTAACTTGTTTGAGGCCATATCGCTGGCCGGCGATATGACTGATTTTGCTAATGCCCACAGGGTGGCACTCATCCGGCAGACCAAAACCGGTTCTACCGTCCAAATGGTCAATATGACCAGCAGAAGCATTCTTGCTTCTGAATATTATTACCTCAAACCAAATGATGTTATTTACGTGTATCCCGTAAGAGGAAAACAGTTTTCATTTGCTAATTTCCCTTACGGCATTGTATTTGGTTTTATTACTACAACTATCCTTTTACTTAATTACTTTGAAACCAATTAAACAAAAAATAAATGGCGATAGAAAACATTGATGGGATACGACCACAAGAAGAGAGCATAGACATAAAGGCGATCTTTATGAAACTGGCCAGGTACTGGTACCTGTTTGCTCTGACCATTTTTGTGGCTATATCGGTCGCTTTCCTGTTCAATAAATATACAGCACCTGTTTACGAAGTATCAACTACTATTCTTGTGGAAAGCGGCAAGGCTAACATTCCCGATCCTGGGGCGATGATAGGTCTTGGAGTAATGCAAACCATCGATAATGTAGAAAACGAAATAGGTAAATTCACTGCTTTTTCATTAACAGAACGAGCTATTAAAAATCTTGATTTTGAAATCTCCTATTTCAAGGATGAGGGATTAATCAGTACCGAACAATATCATGAGTCACCTTTTAAAATTGTTTTTGATACGGCTATTCCCCAAGCTGTCGGGTTAACCTATTACCTTACCTTCATTAATAAAAATGAATTCATCCTCGAGGCTGAAGGCGAGAAAATCGGCAAGTACGACTTTTCCAAAGCCGAACCTGTTAAAGGTAAGTTTGATAAAGTAGTCTGGAGCAAGAATTATCGTTTTGGTGACCTTGTTGAGAATCCTTACAATACCTTTCAGGTCGTTTTAAATAGTCGATTTGATCCGGAAGAGGATATTGATAATACATACCATTTCGTATTCAATGATTACCTGACGCTTACCGGCAGACATCTTGGCGTCGATCTCGAACCAATATCAAGGGAGTCAACAGTTGTCAAAGCTTCTTTAAGGGGAAACCATGCTGGTAAAGCTGTAAACTTTCTGAATATGCTTACCAGTATCTACCTTTTGCAAAGCCTGGAAAAGAAAAACCAGGTTGCTGAAAGCACAATTAAATTTATTGATGAACAGCTTAACAGAATAGATGATACCCTTGCCATTGCAGAAACTGACTTACAGCAATACAGAGCCCAGAGAGAGGTGATGAATATGGACTTTCAATCTCAGCAGGTTTTTACTTTCCTGGCTGATCTTGACCAACAAAAAGCGGAATTGCAGGTAAAGGCTAATTATTACAAAAATATCAAGGCCTATATCGAAAAGAATTCTGACAACCTGGATGAACTGGTAGCTCCTTCTGCCATGGGTATCGAGGATCCGGTTTTGAACCAGTTGGTAGCAGAATTGATCAGCCTTTATAATGTAAAAGCAGAACAGCTTTTATATTCTACTGAAAAAAGTCCTACCGTCATTGGGATTAACAACCATATCCGCAATACCCAGAAGGCTATTCTTGAAAATGTAAACAACATTATTTATAATAGCGATCAGGCTATAAGAGAAATTAATAGACGTATTCGTGAAGCCAACGCCCAGGTGGCCAAGCTTCCGGTTACCCAGCGTGAGCTGATCAATTATGAAAGAAGGTTTACACTTGCCGACAACATTTATACGATGTTGTTACAAAAAAGAACCGAGGCACAAATTACAAGGGCCTCCAATGTTCCCGATAATGAGGTGCTTGATGTTGCACGAATGGAATTGTCTAGTCAGGTATTTCCTAAAAAATCTCTGAATTACCTGATTGCATTGGTTCTTGGCCTTGCATTTCCAACGCTGTACGTTCTTGGTAAGGAATATTTCAACGACCAGATCCAGGAACGAAAAGATATTGAAAACCTGACCAATCTACCCATTATTGGACAAATCATCCATTCGGGCAAGAAAACTGAACTCGTTGTTGCTGAGTCACCAAAATCGAGTGTATCGGAATCATTCAGGTCTTTAAGAACAAATATTCAGTATTTGTCAAAAGGTCAGAAAAAGGTGACGATCATGATTACGGCAGACATGGTTAGTGTAGGTAAAACTTTCGTAGCCATTAACCTTGCAAGCATCTATGCTCAGTATGGCAGAAAAACGGTTCTTCTTGGATTTGACCTTAGGAAACCCAAGATTTACCAGGAGTTTGGCCTTTCCAACAAAGCGGGACTTACCTCCTACCTTATTAAGAAAGCGACCATGGATGAGATTATTCAGCCATCCGGAAAGATTGAACACCTCGATATCATCCTTTCAGGTCCTGTACCACCAAACCCTGCAGAGCTTATCGCTTCCGATCAGGCAGCACTACTCTTTAAAGAGCTTAAAGAAAGGTATGAATATATCGTTATTGATACCCCGCCTGTTGGTCTCGTAACAGATGCTTATCTTTTGATGGATTATTCCGATGTAAATATTTTCCTTGTACGTCAGAACTTCACCCACAAAAAAGTATTTGCCTCCATTATTAAAGATATCGAGGAACGTGGAATGAAATTCAGCATAGTGGTAAATGATATCAAAATGGGCGGTGGTTATGGCTACGGTTACGGTTATGGCTATGGTTATGGTTACGGCTATGGCTATGGCTATGGTTACGGTTATTATACCGACGACAAACCCGAAAAGAAAAAATCCTTCACCAAACGACTATTCAATAAACTATAGCCAATTTAACATTTAACAGGCGCCATGAACAAGGCAGCAACTTCTAAGAACTTTGCTTTAATCGGTGCGGCAGGGTACATTGCACCCCGCCACATGCGAGCAATAAAAGATACCGGCAACAACCTTGTCGCCGCCCTTGATCCTTTCGACAGCGTAGGCATCATCGACAGTTTTTTCCCCAATGCCGATTTCTTTATTGAACCGGAAAGATTTGACAGGCACCTCGACAAGATTCGCAGGTCAGGTAAAGAAATGATTGATTATGTGAGCATTTGTTCTCCGAACTTTTTACACGATGCCCATATCCGTCTCGCGCTCAGAAATGATGCCCACGCGATCTGTGAAAAACCTTTGTTGCTAAATCCATGGAACCTGAAGGGTTTGGAAGATATTGAGAACCAAACGGGATTAAAGATCTACAATGTTTTACAGCTTCGTCACCATCCGTCCATCATTGCATTGAAAAAGAAGTTTGATGCCATGCCGGATGATAAGATGCACGATATCCAACTTACTTACATTACCTCCAGGGGTAAATGGTATTTCTATTCATGGAAAGGTGATATCAGAAAATCCGGTGGTGTGGTGACCAATATTGGGATTCATTTTTTTGATATGCTGAGCTGGATTTTTGGTAAAGTGCAGAGCAGCACTGTTCATGTAGCCCACGCAAACAAGTCGGCAGGGCATATCCAGTTGGAGAAAGCCAATGTTACATGGATGCTTAGTCTCGATAGCAATGACCTTCCTAAAAAAGCGGTCGAGAATAACCAGACTACCTATCGATCGATACTTGTTGATAATGAAGAAATAGAGTTCAGTGGAGGATTTACCGATCTGCATACCATGAGTTATAAGGACATTCTTAGTGGTGGAGGTTACGGGATAAAAGATGCCAGCAACAGCATCGAAATTGCCCATATGATACGAAATCAAAAACCGGTAGGTAAACGCGGAGATTTCCACCCATATCTTTAATCAGGGTACATGATCCTGATCATTTGCAATTTTATTTAACAATTTGATACCTGCCATGGACAAAACCTGGTTTGTAGTTTATGTAAAATCCAGATCGGAGAAGAAAGTTGCAGATGAACTGCATACCCTGGCTATCGAACATTATTTACCACTGCAAAAGGTATTGAAACAATGGAGTGACAGAAAAAAATGGGTGGAGGAGCCCCTGTTCAGGTCCTATATATTTGTTCACATACAACAGTCAGAGTACTATGATGTTTTAAATACCAACGGAGCCGTGAAATATATCTCTTTCGAAGGGAAAGCAGTTCCTGTTCCGGAACAACAAATTGATGCGATAAAATATTATCTTGGCGAAAAGGACCCAGAAATACTTGAAGATCTACACTGGGAAAAGGGTCAGAAAGTTGAGGTGATAGCAGGAAGCCTGACCGGTTTAAAGGGTGAATTGGTTGAGGTAAAAGGTAAAAACAAGGTTAGCGTTGAAATTGAAGCAGTTGCGAAAACTATTTTTCTCAGGATACCCAAAAACAAACTTCGGGTGATTATTTAGTAAGATAACTATACAGGGAAAATTAGCTACTTTTGACCTTTGAAAAAAAAGAATGGATTTATATACTATCAACAACCTGAGAGAGCTGGAAGCCGAATCGATAAACATTATCAGGGAGGTGGCCGCAGAATTTGAGAATCCTGTGATGCTTTATTCGATAGGTAAGGATTCATCAGTGATGGTCAGGCTTGCCGAAAAAGCTTTCTATCCCGGTAAAGTTCCCTTTCCTTTAATGCATATCGATTCCAAGTGGAAGTTTGGTGAGATGATCGAATTCCGTGACAACTATGCCAAAGAAAAAGGATGGGATCTTATAGTTCATTATAATAAGGAGGGTTTTGAATCCGGGGTTGGTCCTTTTACCCATGGCAGTAAGGTTCACACTGATATCATGAAAACACAGGCATTGCTCCAGGGTCTTGATAAATACAGATTCGATGCTGCTTTCGGAGGTGCCCGGCGTGATGAAGAAAAATCAAGAGCAAAAGAACGAATCTACTCTTTCAGGGATAAATTCCATCAGTGGGATCCAAAAAATCAACGTCCCGAGCTTTGGAATCTTTATAATGCAAAGGTGCATAGGGGAGAATCTATCCGTGTTTTTCCGCTTTCAAACTGGACCGAACTGGATATCTGGCAATATGTCCGCCTGGAAAACATTCCTATCGTCCCCCTCTATTATTCTAAAGAAAGACCAATTGTTGATATCGAAGGTAATCTTATCCTTGCTGACGATGAGCGTATGCCACAGGAACTGCGTGATCAGGCAAAAATGAGGATGGTCAGGTTCAGGACACTGGGCTGTTATCCATTGACAGGTGCGATTGAATCGGAAGCAGATACAATTGAAAAGATTGTACAAGAAATGATGACTGTCACCAAATCCGAAAGGACCACGCGTGTTATCGATTTCGACCAGGAAGCATCGATGGAACAAAAGAAAAGAGAAGGGTATTTCTAAGCCCTGTTTTTGAGCACATCCACAAGGTTATTCACCGCGTCAATTTCCATCTGTAATTTACTCTCAGCAGCATAAGAGCCAATGTGTGGTGTGATGATCACATTTTCCAGTTGGCTAAACGGACCCTGGTAAGGTTCCACAGCAAATACATCAATAGCTGCCCCTGAGAGATGCCCCCCGGCAAGTGACTGATAAAGCGCTTCTTCTTCTACCACCCCACCCCTGGAGACGTTTACCAGAAATGCTCCTGGTTTCATATTTTTTATTTCACGATTTGACAACACCGGTTTTTTGTCTTTGCTTCCCGGAAGATGAAGTGTAATGACATCAGCATTCTCCAAAAGATCATCCAATCCTGTGATCCGAATGTCGTTTTCCGCTGCCCAATCAGTATCCGGATACAGATCATAGCCGATTACTTCATTACCTAGGGCTTTGAACATTCCGGCGGTAGCTTTGCCAATCCGTCCCAACCCTACCACACCGATTGTTTTGCCTGACAGGAGATTACCTGTTTCTTTTTTCCAGATACCATTTTTAAGGTTAATGTGCATTTTTGGAATTTTCCGTAACAATGACATGGCCAGGGCAAGTGTCAATTCGGCAACGGCCTGTGTAGGACCAAAGGGTGTATTGGTCACAGTGATCCCTTTGGTTTTTGCATACCCAAGATCCACGTTGTCCATGCCTACGCCTACACGACTAATGCATTTCAAATGTGGACAGGAATCCATTACTTTTTTAGTCAGGGGTTCAACGCCCGCGACTATCCCTTTACAATCCTGAGCCAACTCAATGACTTCTTCTTCTTTCAATGTTCTTCCATAAGTATTCCGTACAAGTTCGAATCCACTATCAGTCAATATTTCGATAGGTTCAACACTAACCTGACCGAAAGTAGTGGGTGATGCCAAAACTTTACTTTTCATTTTCCCGGTGTACTAAATGTTTATCAAATAGGTTAACTCTTCAATACTGGCTTGATGCAATTCGATGCAAAGGTATTTAGTAAAACTGTAACTTGCAGCAAAGAGAGTAAAAAATCATTTTAAACTTTGGTTTATCTTTGGGGCCGTTTCTAATGCTAAACCAATACTTCAAGATATATTTCACCAATGGATATTAAGGATTTTCTTGATCAGGACCAGAAAAAGGACCTCTTGCGATTGTTGACTGCAGGTTCAGTTGATGACGGTAAGTCTACATTAATAGGAAGATTACTATTCGACAGTAAAAAACTTTACGAAGACCAGCTTGATGCTCTTCATCGTGACAACAAAAAAGAAGGTCATGCCGGTGAGGATATCGACTATGCCCTTTTACTTGATGGATTGAAAGCTGAGCGCGAACAGGGGATTACCATTGATGTAGCCTACCGCTATTTCTCAACTGCAAAGCGAAAGTTCATTATTGCCGACACACCGGGTCATGAACAATACACCCGCAACATGGTAACAGGCGCCTCTACAGCCAACCTTGCCATTATCCTCGTGGACACCCGTCATGGGGTCATCACTCAGACCAAACGGCACACCTTTATTGTTTCTTTACTGGGTATCAAACATGTAGTTCTTGCCGTAAACAAGATGGACCTTGTTGATTTCGATAAGGAAGTGTTTGATAGTATTTGCAAAGACTACAAGGACTTTGTTACCCAACTGGATATTCCTGATATTACATTTATTCCCCTGTCAGCTTTAAAAGGAGATAATGTTGTAGATATATCTAATAGGATGCCCTGGTATCACGGTAAAAGTATGCTTGAATTCCTGGAGACCGTGTACATCAGCAGTGACAGAAATTTTGAAGACCTGCGCTATCCCGTCCAATATGTTTCCCGACCTTCCATTCATTTTCGTGGTTTTGCTGCAACTGTTGCTTCAGGAGTCATCCGGCAGGGTGATGAAGTGATGGCGCTGCCCTCTAGGAAAACCTCAAAAGTGGCAGCCATAAGCACTTATGATGGTGATGTTGAATATGCTTATCCGCCACAGGCTGTTACGGTGACACTTGAAGACGAGATCGATATTTCGAGAGGTGAAATGATCATACATCCCGAAAATCTTCCAAAAATCGATCGGCATATTGAAGCCGACCTTGTTTGGATGGATGAAAACCCAATGGATCCAAATACCCAATTTTTTATAAAACACTCCTCAAATACTACCAAAGCAAGGATTGATAGCATACAGTACAGAATTGATGTGAATACCCTGGAGAAATCAGATGTCGATCATTTTGAGTTAAATGAGATTGGCAGGGTGGTCATCACCACCAACAAGCCGCTTTTCTTTGATCCTTACAGAAAGAACAGGAACACAGGATCGTTTGTGCTTATTGACCCGGTTACCCACAACACCTGTGCAGTTGGAATGATCCGTGACCGGTTTACAGGCAAGGAATTGAAGGTCCATATCACAGGAACGGATAAAGAGAAAATCGTCCAGGGTGAAAGCCTGATAAAAAGTAAAGAGCGGGTAAAAAGGTATAACCAGAAGGGACAGACTATCTGGATAACCGGCCTCCACGGCTCAGGAAAAAATGAGCTGGCCTATTCGCTGGAACGCCAGTTGTTTGACCTTGGTGCCACAGCAGTATTGCTGGATGGAAAGTCGACAAGGATGGGACTTTCAAGAGAGCTTGATTATTCACCGGCCGACAGGGCAGAACATCAGAGAAGGGTTGCCCACATCTGCAAATTATTGAACGACCAGGGGATCATCACAATTTGTTCATTTATTTCTCCCAGCGAATCTGTTCGCCAACAGGTCGCAGAAATTGTGGGCAGCAAGAAATTTAACCTGATATATTTTGATGCGGATCTGGAATTCTGCCGTAAAAATGATGAATACGGTCTTTATGAAAAAGCCGAATCAGGCGAATTAAAATATTTACCGGGAATAGATATGAATTACGATATCCCTGCGAATCCTGAACTGGAGTTAAATCCGGCAGAGAAGGAAAAGAATGCCCAGGTAGTGATTGACTTTTTGATGAACAGGAAAATTTTCCCGGTAGAATAAGTGCGATCAGCTTTTAACTACATCAGGAAAAATCAACATCGCGATAGTTAATCTTGGGTATGTTTTTTACCGTACTCTTTTCACTTAGATTAAATATCCTGTGGCTGTTTTTGGATTCTCCAATAAGTTCAATAGGCCATCTTTTAATATCAAAAAGGTCTTTATTTGATTTGTCGTCCTTTTTAAGACGACTCCGTAGTTTGTCTATTTTATCCTCGTCTTCCTTCGTGTCTTCCATAAAATGGAATGTTCCGTCTGTTGGAATATAAAAATCTACACCTGCGAGAAAAATTCGTTTAAATCCCATATAAAGGGCAAGTGGAATAGCTCCTTCCGGAACCACACTGTTTACACTGGTAAAACCCCTTTTTTCAATCTGTACAGGATTGTTAAATGTTTTGGTAAGGTTTGTCCGAAGCTGTTTGTTGTCAGGACTCTGGTCAGTTGTGATTTGATAGGGATGTAAACTGATTTCATTAGGATAAAATGTCTCAGGTATTTGTGGTGCCCACAACCAGTTGATGAATGCAGGGATGTTGTTGTCCCGGCACAATTCCCTTCCTTCGTTCATCCAGGAATATTGCGCATCTATCACAACCCAGTAATCAGGTTTATGATATTTAAATGACAGGTTGGTCCCAATCACTGTCATTTTACTGAGGAAATCATGCGGAATTTCATTGAGGGAAGGCCCGGCTCCCAGAATAATACAATCCTGACCCTGATGGAGATTCTTAAATTTCTTTAGCTGCTTATTTTGCCTTTTCAACGATATGAAAATCCCCGAATGGCGTTTGATCTTCCCAAGAATTTTCTTACCCAGTCTCTTCATTATTTATCAGGTTATTAACATATCAAAATGTAACTATGTTTTAATATTGGGTTCACAAATTTATAATTTTTATGGTATTTCGCTTTTTAAATAGAAATTTGAAATCAATCTTTATTTTATTTTGTTGAAAACCAATAATATATACGCTATTTAATCGATTTCTAAGCCGGTTAATTATTGTTAAAGCTTTATAAAATACCCGGATAATAGTTGGTATATTCGAAACAATGAGTAGTTTTGCTACTCGTTTTTTGAATAAAAAACCATTTAATTAATTGACAAACAGCGACATAAGCATAAATCTTTTGTTTATTTAATGCTCGAAACACTCATTACATCCAAAACTCGTATAAATTTATTGCTTAAATTTTTCCTCAACAGCAATAACAAAGCCTGGTTACGTTCACTGGAATCAGAGTTTGGTGAATCCACAAATGCCATACGTCTGGAATTGAATCGTCTTGCAAAAGCAGGTTTACTTGTTGCAGTGCATGAGGGAAACAAAAAAATATACATGGCCAATACCAGCCATCCTCTCTACACCGATATCCATAATCTTCTGATGAAACATATCGGCCTTGATAAAATAATCAGTAAGGTTACATCCAAATTAGGTGAGCTAAATACAGTTTACCTGGTAGGTGAATTGGCTAAAGGTAAAGACAGTAAGGTTATCGATCTCTGGTTTGTGGGAAAAGGGATTGATAAAAGGTATTTACTGAAACTGGTGGAAAAGTCTGAAGCAAAGATTAAAAGAAAGATTCGCTATATCATCCTGTCGCAGGATGAGTTGAAAGAATTCATTTCGGGTAAAAGCAAAGACGAGCTTTTACTCGTGTGGAAAGCCTGATTAGGCTTTTTGATATAGTTTTATTATCAGTTGCTTGTGAGAATTTCATGTGACTTAGGAGGCGAAGCTGTATCAAATCCACAGCACAATAAAAGCACTTTTACATTCAAGTTTTCGTACAATGGCAAAAAAGGTAACTATAGGAAGCTGGATTACGCTCAATCACACATCCGTGCCGGAGATTCTGGCTGAAGCCGGATTTGATTGGCTATGCGTGGATATGGAGCATTCAGTTACAGATTACTTTGAAGCACAACAACTCATTGCCACCATTCAGTCCAAAGGTCTCAAAGCTTTTGTAAGGGTAGGTGAAAACAATACCAGAATCATCAAAAGGGTACTGGATGCAGGAGCAGATGGCATCATCGTTCCAATGGTCAACACGAAAGAAGAAGCCTTAAAAGCAATTGATGCGGTGAAATATCCTCCTGAAGGCAAACGGGGCGTGGGATTGGCAAGGGCCCAAAAATACGGGCTGGGATTCGAAGAGTATAAAAATCAGAAAGCAAAAGAGATTGTACTGATCGCCCAAATTGAACATGTTGATGCAGTGGCAAACCTGGAGGATATCATTCAGCTTGACGGAATAGATGGAACATTCATTGGACCTTACGACCTTTCAGGATCCATGGGGAAACCCGGCAAATACAATGATGAAGATGTAAAAGTAGTGCTGAATAAGTATGAGGAGATCGTTAAAAAACATGATAAACTGATTGGTTATCACGTAATCGAACCCGATGTTGAATTACTTAATGAAAAGATTGAGCAGGGATACAACTTTCTTGCCTTTAGCCTCGACACCCTCTTCCTTGGTGTAAAAGCGAAATCTGAATTATCGAAATTAAGAAGATGAATATAATAGGAATAATACCTGCCAGGTTAGCTTCATCAAGGTTTCCTAACAAGCCTATGGCCGATATCCTGGGAATACCCATGATCGGGCACTGCTACATCCGCAGTAAAATGTGCGAGACGCTGAACGAGGTTTATGTAGCCACTTGTGACGAAGAAATCTTTGATTATATAGAAAGTATTGGCGGCAAAGCCATCATGACTGCTGACACTCATGAACGGGCTTCCGACAGAACTGCCGAGGCGCTGGAAAAGATAGAACAGTCAACTGGAATGAAGGTAGACATCGTAGTCATGCTCCAGGGTGATGAACCCATGGTTACGCCGGGGATGATCGAGGATGCTATAAAACCATTGATAGAAGATCCGGAGATAAAAATATCCAACCTTATGGCAGTGATGGAGACTGTTGAAGAACATGAGGATCCGAATGAAGTAAAGGTTGTTGTGGATAAAAACAACAACGCGTTGTATTTTTCCAGGGAACCGATTCCTTCCAGGAAAAAGGGAGTTACTGATGTGCCCATGCTTAAACAGGTTTGTGTTATCCCTTATGAGCGGGATTTTTTGCTGGAGTACAACTCCATGGAGCAAACGCCACTCGAAATTGTTGAATCGGTTGACATGATGCGCATCCTTGAAAACGGGATGCAGGTAAAAATGATCTTCACTGAAGAGAACACCTATGCTGTGGATACACAGGCCGATCTTGATAATGTGATTGATAAGATACAGGATGATATCCTGCTGAAAGAATACATTGACAAATACTAAATTTACCACTTAATACTTCTGTTATGAGTGAAAAAGTAATCGTTTTTGGAGGTTCAGGATTTTTGGGAAGCCATGTGGCGGATCAACTATCTGATGAGGGATATGAAGTGTACATCTTTGATCAGAAAAAATCAAAGCATATAAGGGAAGATCAGATTATGATCGTTGGCGACATCACCGACAGGGAGGCCATCAGAAAAGCAGTTGATGGGATGTTATTCGTTTACCATTTTGCGGCAATAGCTGACATTAAAGAAGCACAGGATAACCCGGTGAAAACCGTGGAAATAAATATCCTCAGCACAACCTACATCCTGGATGCATGCCGTGAATTTAATGTTAAGCGTTTCCTTTACGGGAGCACTGTTTACGTTTATAGCGATCATGGTTCTTTCTACCGAAGCAGTAAACAAGCCTCCGAGCTGCTGATCAACAACTACCATGATAAGTATGATTTGGATTACACCATTCTGCGGTATGGATCATTGTACGGTCCACGGGCGAATCATTTCAACTTTATCAACATCATGATCCGGCAGGCTTTACTGGATAAGAAAGTTGTGAGGCTGGGAAACGGTGAGGAGATCAGGGAATACATCCATGTGATAGATGCTGCCCGTGCCAGTGTTGAAATTCTTACAAAGAATTACAAAAATTCCCATGTCATGATTACCGGTTCCAAATCATTAAGAATCCGCGACCTGCTGTCAATGATCAAAGAGATGTTTCAGGACAAGATCGAGATCGAATACAGTGATGAACACATGAGTGGTCATTACAATATGACGCCTTATGTTTTCAAGCCTGTTGTTGCAAAAAAATATATCCTTAATTATTACCACGAATTGGGTCAGGGAATACTTGAACAGATTTACGACAATTACGAAGAACTGCAAAAAGAAGGTAAAATCGATGCGATTGAATATATCTTCAACTTCCGATGAATTGCACCTATCTGTCATACTTTATCAATAATGATACACCCCAGTATGGTGGTGATAAGGCGATTGATATTCAGCAGCGAAGTTCTATCAGCAAAGGTGACAGCTCTAATTCAACCCTTCTTCATTTGCCAAATCATGTAGGTACACATATTGATTTCCCAAAGCATTTTGGTGATCAAGGCAAAACCATCAATGATTACGATGCCGGTTTCTGGGAGTTTACTCAACCTTTTTTGCTGGATTATCAGGCCGATGCCGAAGAAGTCATTGATTTGGCTGTCCAACTTGAATCTATTCCAAAAAACACCGATTTCCTGCTGATCAGAACAGGCTTTAAAAGATTCAGGGGCCAGGAAAAGTACTGGAACAACAACCCCGGATTAGCGCCTGAACTTGCTGAACGTTTAAGAATACATTGCCCAAAACTTAAAGCTGTTGGATTTGATTTTATCTCTCTATCCGGTTATCAGAACAGAATGCTTGGCAGAGAGGCCCACAGGGAGTTTCTGAACAAAAACGATATTCTAATTATTGAAGACATGGATCTTCAGCATCTACCGGAAAGTATAGTAAAAGTAATGGCTTTGCCATTGATGATTGATCAGGTGGATGGATGTCCGATAACAGTTATTGCCTGGCATGAGTAGATTTAAAGCCATCATTTTTGATTTCGATGGTGTTATATCAGATTCCCTGAATGTAAAAACCGAGGCTTTCGCTGAAATGTACAGGCCCTATGGGAAGGATGTTGAAAACAAAGTGGTCCGCCATCATGAATCAAATGGTGGAATTTCACGTTATGAAAAGTTTCGGATCTACCAGAAGGAATACCTTGGTGAAAAAGCTGATGAGCAAAAAATAGCTGATTTAGCTGAACAGTTTTCTGAAATGGTATTGGAAAAAGTTGTTGGTTCAGCATATATTAAGGGAGTTGATCAATTCATCAAATCCTACCATCAGGATTACGATTTATTTATTTCGACAGGAACACCAACAGAAGAAATAGATATAATTCTGGAAAGAAAAGGCCTCACACCTTTTTTCAAAGAGGTTCATGGATCACCTGAGAAGAAAACAAACCATGTAAAAGGGATCCTGGAAAGGTATGGCTATGCTGCTTCAGAAGTGGTTTTTATTGGAGACGCGCCAACCGACATCGAAGCAGCCAGGACGAATGGCATCACATTTATTGGAAGATACACAACCAGCGATGCCATTAAGCAGGAGAAAAACCAGATAGAAGATTTTAAATCGTTTAACGAATATTTGAATACACTATGAGAATAATTTGCATCATTCCAGCCAGACTGGGATCTTACAGGTTCATGCAAAAACCGTTCGCAGATATCTGCGGCAAGCCAATGATTGAGCACGTATACAAAAGGGCTTCCATGAGTAAAATGCTTGATGAGGTATATGTTGCTACCCCAAACCAGGAAATAATAGATGTGGTGGAAGGATTTGGCGGCAAAGCAATTATGACAACTGATGATGTGCGTCGTGCCAGCGACCGTGTTGCACAGGCAGCGTTAAAAGTTGACGATGCTGACATTATTGTAAACTTACAGGGAGACGAACCACTTGTTTTTCCTGAAATGATTGAAATGGCTATTCAGCCTTTGATCGATGATCCGACAATTTCCAGTGTAAACCTGGCACGAAAGGCAGCTTATGATGAGGCCGTAAACATTCATGAAGTAAAGGTGGTATTCGACCCCAATCATGATGCCATAGTGTTTTCTCGTGAACCCATCCCGTCAAAATTTATGGGAGATAAGGTAATACCTTACTATATTCAGGGTGGTGTATTTCCTTTTACCAGGGAATCATTGCAGGATTATGCCAGGCTGGAATCCACTCCTCTCGAAATTATTGAATCAGTGGATATGCTGAGATTTATCGAGAACAGGAGAAAAATACGCATTGTAGAAACCGAATATGAAACATACAGTGTTGATATTCCTTCGGATGTGGATAAAGTAGTCAGGGTAATGGAGAAAGATCCTTTAAAAGATTTATATTAGTAGTTTGATGATCAAAACCATTTAAGATGAAAACTGTTATCCTCGCCGGTGGCTTCGGAACGCGATTGAGTGAAGAAACCACCGTTTTACCCAAACCCATGGTGGAGATCGGTGGAATGCCTATTCTCTGGCACATCATGAAAATGTATTCCAGCCATGGTTTTAATGAGTTTATCATTTGCCTGGGCTACAAAGGGTATATCATCAAGGAATTCTTTATGAACTATTACATGATGCAGTCGGACATGAAGATTGACCTGAAGGATAACAGTATTGAAGTGCTTAACAACAATGTAGAACCGTGGAAGATTACTCTTGTCGATACCGGGCAGGACACCATGACAGGCGGCAGGATAAAGCGGGTTCAAAAATATGTTGAAAACGAAACTTTTTTACTGACTTACGGGGATGGTGTGAGTGACGTGGATTTCAACAAACTGCTGGAATTTCATAAAGCACAAGACACTTACGCTACCTTAACGGCAGTGCAGCCACCGGGAAGGTATGGTGCCTTTAATTTTGATCATGAATCGGATCTGATTACCAATTTCCGTGAAAAACCAAGGGGAGACTCTGCCTGGATCAACGGCGGTTTTTTTGTGCTTGAGCCTGAAATATTTGATTATATCGAACTGGATTCATCGGTATGGGAAAGAGAACCGATGGAAAATCTGGCAAAGGAAAACAAACTCTCAGCATACAAGCATGACCATTTCTGGCAAAGCATGGATTCATTGCGTGACAAGAATGTGCTGGAAGAAATCTGGGACAGTGGTAACCCTCCATGGAAAACCTGGTAAACAACTCATCTTACAAGAACAGCTATAACCAACAATCAGTGAATAAAAATCGAATTCTTACCGAAGACATGGCTTACATCCTGGATAAGCTGTCGGCGGAAGAAAGGATGAAAATGAAAGATGCCACTATCCTGATCACAGGATGTGGCGGTTTCCTGGGCTACTATTTCATGCAGTTTTTTGCACATTATGCCGGGGAATTACAGATAAAAAAAGTCATTGCACTGGAAAACTTTCTCACCGGGACAAAGGGTTGGCTGGATACACTGGTTGAAAACAATGACCATATTATCCTCAAGGAATTCGATGTAATTGAAGACAGGCTTGAAGATGTCGCGGATGCGGAAAATGCCAACTTGATTATACATGGGGCATCTATCGCTTCCCCGATTTTTTACCGCATCTACCCTATTGAAACCATGGATGCCAATGTAACAGGTCTGCGCCGAATGCTTGATTTTTACAAAGAGAAAAATATTACCGGTTTCATTTTCTTCAGCAGCAGCGAGATTTACGGTGACCCCCTTCCGGAATTCATCCCTACTTCAGAGGATTACCGTGGCAATGTGGCTACCATGGGACCGCGCGCATGCTACGACGAGGCAAAAAGATATGGTGAAACCCTCTGTTATGTTTTTCACCATAAATACAATATTCCGATAACCATCGCCCGCCCCTTCAACAACTACGGGCCCGGTATGAATATCGAAGACAAAAGATTGCCGGCTGATTTTGCCAAAGCAGTTCACGAGGGAAGAGACCTGGTAATGCTTTCAGACGGAAAACCAACCCGGACATTCTGTTACATTGCCGATGCAATTACAGGATATTTAAAGATTTTGCTGCATGGGAAGCTGGATGTTTTCAACATCGGTATTGACAAACCTGAGATCTCTGTTGCAGAATTTGCAGGGCTCTTTCAAAAAAATGCAAAAGAGATTTATGGTTACCAGGGTAAGGTGGATTTCAAAATATCCGACGATAAACATTATATGACCGACAATCCAAACAGGCGATGTCCCAGGATTGATAAAGCCCGGAAAATGTTGAATTATGAACCCTCCATCTTTGTAAATGAAGGCATTTCAAGGTACTTGCAGTTTTTAAGGATCAATAACGGACAATTGCTATGATCACAGTCATTGGATTGGGTTTTGTTGGATTAACCACCGGTTTGGGGTTCGCCAAAAAAGGTTTTAAAACCTTTGGTATCGATATAAACAGAGAAAGGGTAGATTTATTGAAAAACTTTGAAATTCCTTTCCATGAGCCACATCTGAAAAACATCCTCGAAGAAACATCCGGAACCAAGTTCTTCCTCGATGTTTCACTGGATGATGCAATAAAACAGAGTGAAGCGATTTTTATTTGCGTCGGCACACCGGCTTCATCAGATGGCAGTGCAGACCTTTCACATCTTCTTGCAGCCATTGACCAGATTATTGCTGTTGATTCAGGCAGCTTTAAAGTCCTTATAGTAAAATCCACAGTACCTCCCTCAACACTATCGAAGAGGGTGATCCCCTATGTTGAAGAAAAAATTTCAGGTTTGGATCGTGCTTTTGGTTTTGCCTCCAATCCTGAATTCCTGCGCGAAGGTTATTGCTGGGAAGACTTTATTGAACCCGATCGTTTGGTGATTGGTGTTGAGGATGAAAAATCAAGACAGATTCTTCAACAACTGTATGAACCCTTCGGCGCTCCCATTCATAATGTCAGTTACAATTCGGCGGAATTCATCAAATACCTGTCCAACACATTACTCTCAACCCTGATCAGTTACTCCAACGAAATGTCGATGATTGCTGATAATATTGGAGGCATAGATGTACCATCTTCTTTCAGGATACTGCATGAAGACAAAAGATGGTCAGGTAAGCCGGCTTCGATGTCCTCTTACGTCTATCCGGGTTGTGGTTACGGAGGTTACTGCCTTCCAAAAGACACCCAGGCACTGGATGCCATCGCAAGGGCTAACGGAATAGATACTTCGGTGCTGAGTGGGAACCTCAGGATCAATGATGAAATAAAAGATCACCTTGTTGGTAAGATTGAGTCGGAACTGGAAAAGGATGCTCCTATTGGAATTCTCGGATTGTCTTTCAAACCGGAGTCCGACGATGTGCGCATCACCCCTGCCAAAGATATTATTGTAAAGCTTATAGAAAAAGGTTTTACCAACCTCTCTGCATACGATCCGTTGGCTAACGAAGCATTTAAGACGGAATACCCTGATATTGATATCAAATACTTTGAAGATCTGGATTCGCTGCTTCAAAATGTTGAGAATGTAGTTATCCTTACGGGATGGAAAGAATTTAAGAACAACAAAGAAAAGATCACGAAGAAAAAGGTATTCGATTTCAGATACATCTATTAGTAACTAAATCTACTTTCATCCCAACCAAAGCATTGACTCATGAAATGCAGACATTGTAATACGGAACTTAAACAGGTATTTGCCGATCTGGACTTCTCGCCCATTTCCAATGCCATGCTTTCAGATCATCAACTGCATGAACCGGAACCCTATTTCCCTTTGAAAATATTCGTCTGCGATAATTGCTTCCTTGTACAGGTGGATGAAATGGAGAAAGCTGACAAAATATTTGATGCGGAGTACACCTATTTTTCATCTTTCTCTACCTCTTTGCTGGAGCATTCAAGGAGATATGTGGAAATGATGATTGAAAGGTTCGGATTTGATGAAAACTCGCAGGTTATTGAAATTGCCTCAAACGATGGATATTTGCTCCAGTATTTCAAACAAAAAAAAGTACCTGTTCTCGGCATTGATCCTACTGCCAACACCGCAAAAGCAGCTCTTGAAAAGGGGATAGAAACTATTGTCGATTTTTTTGGTACCGATTTCGCACAATCCGAACTTGCAGACAACAATATTAAGGCCGACCTTATCCTTGGCAACAATGTATTGGCTCACGTACCTGACATCAATGATTTTGTAAAGGGTATGAAGATTGCACTGAAAGATGATGGTGTGATCACAATGGAGTTTCCCCATTTTCTCAGGCTGGCCGAGGACTGTCTTTTCGATACCATTTACCATGAGCATTTTTCCTATCTCTCTTTTTATACTGTAAAACGAATCTTTGAGAGCCAGGGTTTGGAGATGTTTGACGTAGAGTTGGTTCCAACGCATGGAGGATCACTCAGGATTTTTGCCAAACATCCGGAGGATCATACAAAGGAAATCTCCCCCAATGTAAGCGCTTTGATTGCAAAAGAAATAGAAGCAGGAATTGATCAAATTAACTATTACAAGGGATTCCAGGAGAAGATTGACAAGATTAAATACGATACCTGGACTTTTTTGATTGACGAAAAGAAAAAAGACAAAAAAATTGTCGGATACGGCGCGGCCGCAAAAGGAAACACCTTATTCAATTATTGCGGTATCAAGGGTACAGACCTTGTGCAATTTGTTGTGGATGCTTCGCCACACAAGCAAAACAAATATTTACCGGGGAGCCATATTCCCGTTGTGGATGAATCAGAAATAAGGAAATACAAACCTGATTACGTAATTATAATTCCATGGAACCTGAAGGAAGAGATCAGCAATCAGCTATCTTATATCAGGGAATGGGGAGGACAATTCGTGATATTTGTTCCACAAAATCAAGTATTTTAATATTTACACTGCCAACAGACGAAAGTGATTAACGGTCAGCAGATATACGACCTCATCAAAAAGCTTTATCCAATTCCCAGAAGCATTACGGGAGAAGGTGTCAGGCAGACATTGTCACTTATTTCTGAAGTGATTCCTTTGAAGGTTACTGAGGTGCCGAGCGGTACCAAAGCGTTTGATTGGGAAGTCCCTATGGAGTGGAATATCCGGGATGCATGGGTAAAGAACAGCAAAGGTGAGAAAATCATCAACTTTAAAAATTCTAATCTCCATGTGCTGAATTACAGCATTCCCATTCAAAAGAAAGTTGGTCTTGCTGAATTGAAAGATCACCTTTATTCTTTGCCGGACCAACCCGAGTGGATACCCTACCGGACATCTTACCACAACCTGACCTGGGGTTTTTGTGTTTCACATACCCAACTAGAGAACCTGAAGGATGAGATGTACGAAGTAATGATTGATTCAACTCTTAAACCAGGGTCACTTACTTACGGAGAATATTACATCGAAGGATCAACGAAACAGGAGGTGTTGATATCTACACATATTTGCCATCCGTCGCTTGCAAACGATAATCTTTCAGGCATTGCCGTTTCCGCGTATCTGGCTAAACAGTTAAGTGAAAAAAAGAATAATTACTCTTATCGGTTTTTGTTTATTCCTGTAACCATTGGTTCCATTACCTGGCTCAGCAGGAATGAAGCTGAGGTTTCCAGGATCAAACATGGTCTTGTCCTGACGCTTTTGGGGGATGGCAGTGATTTTTATTACAAAAGGTCAAGACAGGGAAATACCGAAATTGATAAGATTGTTGAAAAAGTACTCAAAGATTTGGGCAAGGCTTACAAGCTCCTTGATTTTTCCCCTTATGGTTATGATGAACGGCAGTATTGTTCACCCGGCTTTAATCTGGCAGTTGGCAGATTGACCCGCAAACCCCATGGGGAGTTTCCGGAATACCATACTTCTGCGGATAACCTGGATTTCGTAAAACCTGAATACCTGGCTGAATCGCTGGACCTGATCACCAGCATAACAGAGGTAATTGAAACGAACAAAACATACCTGAACCTGAATCCTAAATGTGAACCACAGCTTGGGAAACGAGGGCTGTTCAAAAAAGTCGGTGGAGCCGGCAAAACTAAAGACTTTCACATGGCCTTACTATGGATACTAAATTATTCTGACGGAACACATTCGCTACTCGATATTTCAAATCAATCAGGATTGGACTTCAAACTGCTTCATGAGGCAGCGAAAAGACTGATGGATGCAGATTTACTGCAGGAACTAAACTAATCACCAGGCATGCCATTCTTTATCAACAGCTTAACCAGATAGATGACAGAAATTCAAGACAGAATAATTCTGGTTACCGGCGGATCTGGTTTTATTGGATCAGCACTTGTAACTGAACTAGCAAGACTTGGCGCGGAAGTTCATGCTGTTTCAAGACGGGAATCAAAAAACACCGGCAATGCAGTCTGGCATTATGGTGACCTGTCAAATTATTCCTTTGTTGATAATTTAATTGAATCAGTAAGACCGGATTTTGTGTTTCACCTTGCCGGCCATGTAGTTGGCTTAAGAGATGTATCGCAGGTAATACCCACGCTTAACAGCAACTTAATCAGTACGGTGAACGTATTGGTTGCCTTGAACAAATACGGGTGTAAACGAATGATCCTAAGCGGATCACTCGAGGAGCCCAGGGTTGGAGAACAGGCATTGTTGCCGAGTTCCCCTTACGCAGCCTCTAAGTTTGCTGCATCCGGTTATTCAATGATGTTTCATGAGTTGTACAAGCTCCCTGTAACTATTGCCAGGATCCATATGGGCTACGGACCGGGAATGCAGAATATGAAAAAGTTGCTGCCCTATCTGATCCTGACTGCCCAAAAAGGCGAAACACCCAAATTATCAAGTGGAACCCGCAAACTGGATTGGATTTACATTGATGACATTGTATCCGGGCTTATTCACATGGTGGTTGCAGAAGGAATTGATGGCCAAACCATCGAACTGGGAACAGGTAAGCTGACATCCATAAGAGAGATTGCTGAGCTAACTGTCAGTATGGTTAATCCAGACATCATGCCAGAATTTGGCGCATTGGAGGATCGTCCCCTTGAGCAGGAAAGCAAAACCAATATAGAAGAAACATTTAACAAAACTGGCTGGAGAGCCGAAACTGATCTTAACCAAGGGCTTGAGAAAATGATTGTTTCCTTTTCTGATAATAAATCAGTATCCAAAAAGAAGAAAACAAGCCAGGCTTAATCTGTTATTTTCCATTTGAATAAAGAATGACTTCTACTGACAACAACCTTGTTGGAATAATTCCCGCTGCCGGATTGGCCAGACGCCTGGGAGGTTTACCTTTCAGTAAAGAACTGTATCCACTGGGTGTTGAAAATGGTAAAGTAAAAGTTGCCAGCAGACATTTACTGGACAGCATGGCCGAAGCCGGGGCAAGTCAAATTCACATGATCATCCGTAATGGAAAATGGGATATTCCCGCTTATTACGGAAGCAGCTTTAGCAAGGAGGTCTCCATCGGTTACCACATAGCTGAATACGGATACGGTGTTCCGTTTACTGTTAATCAGGCATATCCTTTCATAAAAGATAAAAACGTATTGCTTGGTTTTCCGGATATTATTTTTAATCCGCATAATGCGTTTGCTAATATTTACGAGGAGCTGATTAAATCCGACATTCCCATCGCACTAGGGTTGTTTCCCGTGTCAAATCCAGCAAAGTTTGACATGGTAGTGATGGATGATTTCAAAATGATCAATAGAATAATTATAAAACCCACTGAGGGGAACTTTCAATCTGCATGGATCATCGCAGCCTGGAAACCTGAATTCAGCTATTACCTCAACCAATTTGTAAAAAGGGAACTGTCATCAAAATCAGAAGATGAATTGAATAACACCGAGTTGCATTTTGGTCATGTAATCATTTCCGCATTAGAGGATGGATTGAAGGCCAGGGGTGTTTTGTTTGAAAATGGCAGTAGCCTGGATATTGGTACGCCGGAGGATTTGTATGAATATGCCTACTTGTTAAGCTTTGATAAAAATAATGTTTAATGATTTTACAGACGGATTCCATTGCAGTAAGACCAGGATTAACAAAAGATTTATCAGATACTTTCGCCGCTTGTTAGTTTCCAATAATCAACAATCATTTTTTTCTATCTTTAGCTGGAAGTTTCCTGAACTATTAATGCGTTAATGAAAAGCTCTGTTACCATAGCAATTCCTGTTTTCAATGGTGAAAAATACATTGGAGAAGCGCTCGATAGTATCGTTAGCCAGACATTGAAAGTCGATCAGATTACAATTTGTGATAATTGTTCCACAGATAATACCCTGGATATTATTAAGAAATTCAGGAAAGAGCATAGCGACTTCAATATCAGTATCATTGAAAATGAAACCAACCTTGGTTATCAGAGGAATTTTAACAAATGCATGGAATTAACTGAAACAGATTACCTGATTTTGCTGGCAGCGGATGATCGATTAAAAAAGGACATTGTTAAAGTTGAAAAGGAATTCCTTGATAAGAACAAAGAATACGCTATTATTGGAAGTTATGCTGACAGAATAGACGAAAACGGTACCCTTTTCATGAAACACGAAAAGCGTGAAGATCAATTTTATCACAAAGGCGAAATTCTTGAATTTCTTCAGCAGAACAGATTATACCTTGTTCCGTCAGCAGTATTACTACGGATGGACTGCATCAGGGAAACAGGTTATTGGGATCTTTTTAGTGGCCCGGACGAAAGATACTGGCCAAAATTGCTTAAGAAATATTCAATAGCCATCCATGGGGAGAGCCTTGTTGAAAGAAGGGAACACCTTGACCAGACAGCCGTTAAAGATTATGCCTCCAAATACCATGATGTGATTATATCACTTAAGGAGAATTTGACAGTTGCTTCTTTAGAAAGCACACCCGAAAGAAGAAAAAAGACCAGGAAACTGATCCAAAAACAAAATTCATC
>JAUXDH010000161.1 GCA_030618545.1 Chlorobiota bacterium | reverse complement strand
TATTGCCTTGGTGGCGACGGAGTAGAGATTACTTTGGATGGATCCCAAAGTGGTATTGACTACGAGCTGTTTCTTGATGGCGAAAGCACCGGTATCATTGTCGCTGGAACAGGATCTGAGATAACCTTTGGTCTGCTGACTGACGAAGGTTATTACTCTGCAACCGGCTCATCCGCTAATTGCGAACAAAATATGACCGGACAGTTACAGGTAACTATTGATTTCCCGCCACTGGAACCAGATACACCGGAAGGCCCTACTTCGGTATGTGAAGAAGAAACTTCGGATTACACCACCGAAGAGCAGGATGACGCTGACAGTTTTGTATGGGAACTTAACCCCTCAGAAGCAGGAACAATAAGTGGCGAAGGAACCGAGGCTACTGTTACCTGGAGCAGTGACTTTACAGGATTCGCCTATGTATCAGTTTATGGAGTGAATGATTGTGGTGATGGTAATTCATCTGAAGAATTGGAAGTTAGTGTTGGAGCTCCAAACCCTGTAATATCAGGTGAGGAAATGGTTTGCGATTGGAGTGAAGAGTTTTATGAAGTCGAGGAAAACGATGGCAGCACTTATACCTGGACAGTAACAGGTGGCACCATTAACGAAGGCCAGGGAACTTACATGATCCTTGTAGCATGGTCAGGAGAAGGCAACGGAACAGTTACAGTGGAAGAAGAGACCTTTGACGGATGTACCGGTGAAAGTGAAACTTTTGAAGTTGTTATTGATGATTGCACGGATATTTTTGAAGGCGCATCGATCAGCGATGTGAATATTTATCCGAATCCTGCGAGCCATAGTGTGAATGTTTCTTACAACATCACCGCAGGTGAACAGGTAAATCTTCACATTTTCAATACCATGGGACAGGTTGTGTACAATTCACAATTTGTTGCAACCGGATCACAACAGACTAAAAACATAGATATTAACAATTTGCCAAAGGGGCTTTACATTGTCAGTTTGAATACCAAACAGGGACAGGTTTGGAAAGGCAAATTCGAAAAAACCAGGTAGTACAGATAGTAGGTTAGTTTTTTGCCTGGATACTGTTTATCCATTAAAGCCAATCCGTCACAGGGTTGGCTTTTTTTTCACGCGGGGGCGCATTGGTGTGGAGGTTCTTTATTTCACGCAGCGCCGCAGCGATCGCCGTGTGAAACTTTAATATTCATCCGCCCAATCAAATCATAAATCATCATTCATAAATCATAATCCCTCCCCCATCAACTGCATTTCCGAAAGCTGCCTGTAGCGGCTCTCGCTGTTTTTAATCAGCTCTGAATGGGTTCCCTGTTCAACGATCCTGCCGCCATCCACCACCAGGATCTTATTTGCCTTTACAATGGTGGATAACCTGTGAGCGATGATAATAGAAGTTCTTCCTTCCATCAGTTTCTCCAATGCCTGCTGAACAAGCTTTTCCGATTCACTGTCCAGAGAGGAAGTCGCTTCATCCAGTAAAAGGATCTTCGGGTTTTTCAATACAGCCCTGGCAATAGCAATCCGTTGTCGCTGCCCACCTGAAAGCTGAATGCCACGCTCACCAACAATGGTGTCATAACCATCCGGAAAAGACCCGATGAATTGGTGGGCATTGGCCTTAATCGCAGCTTCCATGATCTCATCCTGGCCGGCATCAGTTTTTCCATAAGCAATATTTTCCCTGATTGATCCGCCAAAAAGCAATACATCCTGTGGTACAATGGAGATTTGGTTCCTGATTTCTGACAGCTCAAATGTGGTTGCTTTTGTGTGATCAAAAAGGATTTTGCCTTTGTCAGGCAGGTAAAACTGCATGATCAATTGAATGATCGTGGATTTTCCCGAACCGCTTGGACCAACAAGGGCAACCTGCTCTCCCTGATCAACCTTAAATGAAACTCCCTTCAGCACCTGTATATCTGCTCGTGACGGATAACTGAACTCAATATCACTGAATTCAATTGATCCCCTGAAACCACTGATGGCTTTCGGATGATCGACGCTTACAGGTTCCGTTTTGGAATCGAGGATCTCAAAGAGATCTTCGGTAGCGCCAATGGTTTTCTGAATATTTGTGTACACCCGCGCCAGGCCGCCTACTGAGCCTCCAATAAATACAGCATACAATAAAAACTCTGACAATTGGTTCTCCTGCAATTCTCCATTATGTATCATCCCAACGGCAAACCAGATCACTGCTACAATAGCGCCGAAAATACCAAGAACGATAAAAGCTGAAAATGATCCACGGTACATGCCACCTTTAATTGCTGTCTTTGCCACCTCATTTGTTTTCAGGCGATAACGCCCGATTTCAAACCATTCATTTACGAATGCCTTGACTGTTTGGATCCCCTGAAGTGTTTCTTCCACTATGGTATTGCTGTCGGCTATCTCGCTCTGAACTTTTTTTGAATATTTCCGGATAAACCTTCCGAAGAAAACAGCCACCAGCATTAAAGTGGGAACTACTGCAATAATGAATATGGTCAGTTTGACTGATGTCAAAGCCAGAATCGTTATCCCACCAAACACCATAGCGATCTGCCTGAAAAACTCGGCCAGTGTGGAGGTTAGTGTTTCCTGGATTTGAGTGGTATCAGACGAAATCCTGCTGTTAAGTTCGCCTACCCTTTTCTCGTTGAAGAAGGCCATGGGTAGCTGGATCAGGTGTTTATACACATCCTGCCGGATATTCGCGAGTGATTTTTCTGTGACATTGACAAATATCATGATACGGAAAAAGGAGGCCACTGCCTGCACCACCAATAATATGATAAGCAACCAGAGGTTTTCAGAAAGATTTTGCGGAGTGGATGACATAAGCATGGAAAGCAGTTTTGGAAATGCCAGCGCAGCCAGGGCAGTGATGATCAGGAACAGGAAACCGATAGAGAATTGAAAACGGAAAGGTTTGATGTAATTGAAAAGCCGCAATGCTTTCTGTATGTCTTTCCTTCCTGTGCGTTTCTTTTTCTCATTTTTCATCGGTCAAAAGTCGGATTTTCTTTAATTGCAATAACAAATGATTTTGATAACTGTTTATACTGATGCCCAATTATCCAATGCCTAATGCCTAATTATCCAATGACCAATTAACCAATTATCCAATGCCCAATTAACCAATCCCCCCATTCACCGACCCACCTTCGCCGTTCACCGATTTCATATTTACAAGCGTTGATATCCGCCATACATTTGCTGCATGATTTTTACAACAAAAAATAACAAAGCCATGAAAGCAAAAACTTACACTTACGGAATCATCACAACAATCGCTCTAATCATTACGATCAATGCAAGCGCTTCATCATTTACCTTTAACGAAGAAGAGTATATCGATGACATTCCTTTTAATACAGAACTTGTAGTTGAAAGCCTTACAACATCTAACACACTTGAATTGGTTCAGTTTGATGAAGAAAGCTATATAGACGACATTCCTTTTAATACCGGTAATGTTGCAGAATCATACCTTTCAGACAATGATTCACTACCTGCTTTTGAAGAAGAAGCCTACATTAATGACATTCCATTCAATACCGAAGAAGTAGTTATTGAATTGAATTACCATGAAGCTTTGTATGCTGAATTTGATATGTCAGAAGAAAGTTATATTGACGACATCCCGTTCGACACTTTCGCTATTAGCAAGGAATACAACAAAGAAATTGCTCCCGTTTTTTATTCAGTGGTTGTTACCTCCCTGGAGTTTTAATCGGTATAAATCATTTTAACCTTCCTTCGAAGACGCCCACTCCAAAAAGCGCAAAATCATATCTCACCGGATCATCAGGATCAAGCTTTCTCAACTTCCCCGTCAGTTCTTCCACCGCTTTCCAATCGTTCTGTTTTCTTTTTAGCAAGCCAAGTTTTCTGGCCACCCGCCCTGAATGGACATCCAGCGGGCACATCAACTCACTCTGGGGAATGTGTTTCCAGATACCAAAATCAACACCTTTATCATCATTTCTTACCATCCACCTCAGAAACATATTAATCCGTTTGGCTGCTGATCCTTTATCAGGATTAGCGAGATGTTTTTCAGAACGTTTAAGATGGGGAGTTTTCAGCAATTCATTCCGAATCTCCATGATAGCGCCTTTGATATTCTTCGTTTGATTAAAGCCATTGTTGGCAAGACGTTCCAATCCGCCGGCCTCAGTGTACACCTTTCTCAGCGCTTCGAATAAAAAGAAGAGATCATCGCTATTGAATGTCCTGTATTTAAAATCTTTGAACCTTTTCAACTCAATCTGATCATTTTGCATGATGAAATTGTAGGGATCATTTTCCATTAAATCCATCAGCTTCCTACTGCTCCTGATGATCATATCCCTTCTGCCCCAGGAGATCAGCGCCGTCAGGAAGCCTGAAATTTCAATATCTTCCTTGCTTTTAAAGAGATGAGGAATACTGATCGGGTCACCAGAAATGAAAGAAACATCATTGTACTGTTTGCTTTTGTTGTTAAGGATTGATTTAAGGCTCATTAAAATAAAGTTAATCCCGTGCTTTTAGTCCGGTAAATGTAGTGCCCAATATGGAAATGTAAAGACATTTAGAAAGAAATATTTTGTTTACGATAAATTACCTATTTTCGAAAAAACTTATTTTACTTTACTCGGGTGAAGTGGCTCATCCAAAATAAATTCATTTTCAGAATAGAAACGAAACTAAAAAAGCAAGTTATGAAATTACAATTACTCTCAACAAAACTTCTGGCGCTCATCAATATTGTTTTGGTGATTTCTTTATGCACTTCGGATGTAATTGGCCAGGTTCAGCAGGATGACCCTAACCTGGACCAGGTCCCTAAATGGTATTTCGAAAACCCTATAAATCATACCAGGGTAGCTTCTCAGGTGATTACTATTAACAATTACGATAATTATTTCCTGGGAGTGGACTTTGCCGAGGGCCACAACAGTGTGAACCCACTTGAGCCCAAAGAATTTTTCGCAGCCTTTAATGTTGATGGTGCGCATCAAACAGATGATGGACATGATTGGCAGAGGACATCCCCCCCATGGGGCAGTAGTGTTAATGGAGATCCGGTGACTGCATATGACGCAGATGGAAAGCTCTATTATGAAAACATGTATGGTGGTGTAACGGGTTGTAAGGTTGCCAGGTCCTCAGATAACGGCAAAACCTGGGATTTCGTGAGGGTAGCTATAAGTGGATTTGACAAGAACTGGCTTGCCGCTGACCAGACTGACGGGCCTTATTCAAATTACGTTTACACCACAATGACCGGAGGAAGCGGTGGAAACTTTGCCCGCAGCACAGACCAGGGTCAGACATGGACAAATACATGGACAGTCAGTTCACAGTCTCTTCCGGGCATGATGGTTGCCGTTGGACCAGACGGAGACACGGACGGAGGTTCAGTTTATGTGGTTACCAATGGCGGCGGTACTTTTTCACCAACCTATACTTTTTATGAATCAAACGATGGTGGTGGAACCTTCTCGTACAAGTCTGCACAAAACTTCGCCGGCTATGTCGGCACCAGCGTGAATAACCGTCACTCAGTAGAAAACATGCGTACCAGGCCTTACCCGTTTATTGCAGCGGATAACAGCGACGGAGATTACAGGGGCAGGCTTCACCTTGTTTATGCATCCAATGATCCTCCTGGAAATGGAAACAGGCCCGATATCTGGGCACACTATTCTGACGATGGCGGCACAACATGGTCTGATGCAAAAAGGGTGAATAGCGGTTTTTTCCCGCAGAACAGTCACCAATGGTCACCGGCCATCTGGTGTGATAAGGAAACCGGAAACTTATATGTGCAGTGGATGGACAGCCGGAATTCCCCGACAAATGACAGTGCAGCCATTTATGCTACCTATTCAGATGATGGGGGGCAGACATTTAAAGCCAACCAGCGGATTTCCAATGAAATGATGGTTATCAACTGCACTAGCTGTGGTGGTGGAGGAACTCCGAGATACCAGGGAGATTACAGTAGTATCGTTTCAAATGGAGATGTATCACAAGCAGCATGGGGGGATTTCAGGTATGGAAACTTTGCCAGTTTCACGAGCTATTTTCCGGACTTCGCCGTGCGGATTTATCCTGAATCAAAACAAATTGCTTATCAGGACACAGTTTGGGCAGTGGTCCCCGGTGTAAAACTTTATGACAACGAGGCAATCTTTACGGCCACCATGCAAACACCGCCTTCAGGATCATTCACTGTATCCTATCCAAATGGAGAATCAATTGAATCGTTTCCCGATTCTGTGGCCATTCTTATCACAGTCGATAATGTTCCGCTTGGAAACTATACCCTTACCGTGAAAGGTGAAGGACCAAATGGAACTCCGGTACACTTCAGGGAATCAAATGTCGAGGTGATCCCATTACCACCACCTGAGGCAGATTTTGAAGCCTCCGAAACAGAGATCTGT
>JAUXDH010000069.1 GCA_030618545.1 Chlorobiota bacterium | reverse complement strand
TACCAGTCGATGGTTTTCTCGATACCTTCTTCGAATTGGAGTGAAGGTGTCCATCCCAGTTCCTTCTGCAGTTTTGAAGAGTCAATTGCGTAGCGCAAATCATGACCCGCACGATCCTTCACGTAAGTGATCAGCTTTTCAGATGTGCCTTCTTCACGACCAAGTTTTTTGTCCATCACCCTGCACACCACTTTAATCAAGTCGATATTTTTCCATTCGTTGTGGCCGCCGATGTTGTAAGTCTCTCCAATCCTGTTGTTGTGATATATCACATCTATGGCTGTAGCATGGTCAAGCACGTATAGCCAGTCGCGTACGTTCACACCTTTTCCATAAACAGGCAGCGGCTTGTTATGACGAATATTATTGATAAAAAGAGGGATCAGTTTTTCGGGAAACTGGTTTGGTCCATAATTGTTAGAACAATTGGAGATAATGATAGGCAAACCATAAGTGTCGTTGTATGCCCTCACCAGGTGATCGGAACTGGCCTTGGATGCCGAGTAGGGACTATGGGGATCGTAAGCGGTATCCTCATAAAAAAAACCGGTATCACCTAAAGAACCATACACTTCATCGGTGGAGACATGATAGAACAATTTGCCTTCATAATTATCCTGCCAGACAAACTTAGCCGCATTAAGCAGGTTGACAGTACCTACAATGTTGGTCATGATAAATTCCATAGGGTTGGATATGGAACGGTCAACATGCGATTCTGCAGCCAGATGTACCACACCATCAAACTGATGCTCTTTAAATAAATCCTGAATATAATTCCCGTCAACGATATCACCCCTTATGAAAGTGTAGTTGGGTTTGTTTTGAATATCTTTCAGGTTCTCCAGGTTACCTGCATAAGTGAGGTTGTCCAGGTTGAAAATCTGGTATTCCGGATACTTATTTACAAATAGTCTGACTACATGTGATCCGATAAAACCGGCTCCTCCGGTTATTAATATTTTGCTCATAGCTTTGTGTATTTTTTATCTTTTATCTTTATCTTTTTCTCTGTACGCCTGCTCCCATTTCCATGCAGACTGCATCATTTCATCAAGTCCCTTTACGGCTTTCCATCCCAATTCAGCATTTGAATAAGATGGATCAGCCCACACCTGTTCGATGTCACCCTCACGACGGCCGGTGATTATATAATTAAGTTTTTCTCCTGATACTTTTTCAAATGATTTGATCACTTCCAATACGGAATATCCCTTTCCTGTACCCAGGTTGAAGATCTCGAATTCTTTTTTCATTTTTCCTTTGATCATCCGTTCAACTGCAACAACATGAGCTTTTGCCAGATCAATTACGTGGATATAATCGCGGATAGCGGTACCGTCGGGTGTATTATAATTATCGCCATAAACACTTAGCTGTTCGCGAATGCCAATGGCAGTCTGGGTAATGAAAGGAACCAGGTTGTTGGGCACGCCTAATGGCAGCTCACCAATCAGGGCGCTTTCATGAGCGCCTATTGGGTTGAAATACCTGAGCGCAATCGACCGGAGGCCGGTAGCATTGGTTGCATCGCAAATGACATCTTCTGATATTTGCTTGGTGTTACCATAAGGTGATTCCGCCTTTTTTAATGGCGCAGATTCTGACACCGGTAAAACATCAGGCTGACCGTAAACAGTGCAAGAGGAAGAAAACACAAAGTTTTCAAGCCCGTTGGCACGCATACCATCCAGCACATTGATCAATGACTCTATATTGTTGCGGTAGTATTCCAGGGGTTTTTCCACTGACTCACCTACTGCTTTAAGTGCGGCAAAGTGAATCACGCCTGCGATATCATTGTGTCTTTTGAAAAAGTTAAGGGTCTTTTCCCGATCCACCAGGTCGAAGATTTCCAACTGCGGTTTTGTAGCTGTGATTGCCTCGATAGAATTGACAATCTCCGCATTAGAGTTGGATAGGTTATCGATGATGACTACTTCAAATCCGGACTCCTGAAGTTCAACTACTGTATGGGAACCAATGTATCCTGTTCCCCCTGTTACGAGAATTTTCATTGCTGATAGTTTGTGTATGTTTTATTAAGCCTGGCTTAACTTATGCACCCTGTCACCTTCCTGTTTGTATTTTTCTTTGCTTTCGGGACACACTGCAATATTGTTGTCATCAAACTTCAGGCGGTGACCATATTCACTCATCCAACCGACATGTTTGGCCGGGTTTCCAATAACCAATGAATAGGGAAAGACTTCTTTGGTAACAACAGCACCTGCACCGATAAATGCAAATTCGCCGATATCATTACCACAAACAATCGTGGCATTGGCACCAATGCTGACTCCCTTTTTAACGACGGTTTTTTCGTACTGGTCACGACGAATGACAGCACTGCGGGGGTTTGTGATATTGGTAAAAACCATAGAAGGTCCAAGAAAAACATCATCTTCGCAAACCACCCCTGTGTATAACGATACGTTGTTTTGCACCTTTACATTGTTACCTAAAATCACGTCAGGCGATACAACTACATTTTGCCCGATATTGCATTTTTCCCCGAGTTTACATCCTGTCATCAGGTGTGAGAAATGCCATATTTTGCTTCCTTTTCCAATTGTGCAGCCATCGTCAACAACTGCTGTTTCATGTGCAAAGTATTTTTTGTCAGTCATAGTATAGATTCAATATTAAACTTATCCTTTTGAAAAATTATTTCCACTGGCTTTTTTGTAATTCGCAAATCGTTGTTTCCAACGAATATCATTAACGGTCATTTTTCTTTAATAATTAGGTTCATTTAGAAAAACCGATTGGCAGCAATAAATTGATTAATTGCCAACAAACTCAAGTAACGTCTCCGTAATCTCTTTTAGAATTTCCTCGTTCAACTCAGTGTGAATTGGCAGAGAAATCACCGTCCTGGAAAGTTCTTCGGTTATCGGAAAATCCCCTTCTTTATATCTCGGATCCAGGTATGCCTTCTGCATGTGCAGAGGCACAGGATAATACACTGCCGAAGCAACGCCATTATCAGCTAAGTGTTTCATCAATCCTTCCCTGTCAACATTCTCAAGTACCAATGTGTATTGGTGAAAAACGTGATCGGTAAAAGGGGCAGTTACCGGGGTTTTGATTTTTGGATTGTTGGCAAAAGCATCATTGTAATAAGTTGCAGCTTTCTGCCTTGCAATGGCGTACTCATCCAGGTGTTTGAGTTTAATATCCAAAACAGCGGCCTGCAAAGTATCCAGCCTTGAGTTCACGCCTACATAATCATGATAATAACGAACGGCCATACCATGGTTTACAACAACCCTCATTTGTGCGGCCAGGTCATCATCATTTGTAAAAATAGCGCCTCCATCACCATAAGCGCCAAGGTTTTTTGAAGGAAAAAATGAAGTACATCCAATATCACCTATAGTCCCAGCCTTGTGGACTTTGCCGCTCACCTGGCATGTATGCGTTGCCCCAATTGCCTGGGCTGTATCTTCAATGATGTAGAGATGATGCTTTTCGGCGATTTGTTTGATGGTGTGCATATCGGCGCACTGTCCGAAAAGATGCACAGGAATGATGGCTTTTGTCTTTGAGGTAATGGCCCGCTCAATAGCTTCAGGATCAATGTTGAAGGTTCTGGGATCAACATCAACCAAAACCGGCCTGAGCTTTAGCAGGGCAATCACTTCTGCCGTAGCAATAAAAGTAAAAGATGTGGTGATGACCTCATCACCTGGTTGCAGGTTCAGGGCCATTAACGCAACTTGCAATGCATCTGTTCCATTGCCGCATGGAATCACATGTTTTACGCCAAGGTAATCTTCGAGGTTTGACTGGAATTGTTTAACCTGCGGACCATTGATAAAATAAGCTGTGCTGATTACTTCCTGAACGGCCGCATCAACTTCAGGTTTGATTTTCTGGTACTGACCAAGCAGGTTCACCATCTGGTATTTGATCATAATCTGATTTTTAGGCTTGATTAACTCATAAAAAAATGGTTGACAAAGGTAGAGAAAATGACATTAACCAATCGACCTGTAATCATGTCCTGTTGTTAAAAAATATTAAGTCAGCAAAGGAGAATGGATGATCGTTCAAATGTATTATCAATGATTTGCCAAAACAGCTAATTACTATATTTGTCGCAAATTTTGAGCAGATGATAAAGAAAGGCCTGGCAGTTGTTGTTTTGATTTCCTTGTGTTTGGTTTCCAGGGCCCAGGTCAACCCGAATGATTCAGCGGTTTCGGCGTTTATTCCCAATGCCTCTTTTTCTTTCCAGTTTCCCGGTGGAGATGTGGCTGACCGCTATGGCAACAATGGAACAATAGGGGGTGGATTTTTTTTCAAGACCAGGAAAAACCTGATATTTTCAGCCGATTTCAATTTCATCTTTGGCAGCGACATTAAGAATGCCGATTCAATTTTGAGAATGGTAGAAACAGAATCAGGTCATATAATTGATGGTAATGGGACTTATGCTTTGTATTCTATGTTTGAGCGAGGGTACAGCATCAATTTCCGTGTTGGTAAGATTTTCAAGGTTTTGCAGGCAAATCCAAATTCAGGATTGATGGTCATGGTAGGGGCTGGCTATCTTGTACACAGGCTGGTAATTGACAACCAGAACAATACGGCTCCTCAAATTAGCGGAGATTATGCAAAAGGATACGACAGACTAACAGGAGGCCCGAACCTTAACCAGTTCATCGGCTATTTCTATATGGGTAAATCTCGTGTATTGAACTTTTATGGAGGATTTGAGTTTTACCAGGCATTCACAAAAAGTCGTCGTGATTACATTATAGACCAGATGCAAAAGGATACCAACAATTACCTTGACCTGTTCTTCGGTATAAAAATAGGATGGATGATCCCAATTTACAAGCAAGCCCCTGATTCGTATTATTATAACTAGTATGCATCTCCTGTATAACTTATTCATTCGTATTTACTGGTTAGTGCTTTGGTTTGCTTCCCTGTTTAACAATAAAGCAAGGTTGTGGATTAATGGAAGAAAAGGGATCTTTGGAAAGATCGGGAAAACCATCTCTGCTGATGATAAAATTATCTGGTTTCATTGTGCAAGCCTGGGGGAGTTCGAGCAGGGGAGACCAGTGATTGAAGGCATTCGATTGGTATACCCCGACCATAAAATATTATTGACTTTCTTTTCTCCATCGGGATATGAAATACGTAAAAACTACGAAGGAGCAGATTATATCTTCTATCTGCCTATGGATACTCCATCCAATGCCATAAAGTTTGTCAGCCTGACGAAACCACGACTTGTTTTTATTATTAAGTATGAATTCTGGTTCAATTATATCGATGAATTGCACAGGAATAAAATACCCACTTTTGTAGTTTCCGCAATCTTCAGGCGTTCGCAGCATTTCTTCAAACCATGGGCAGGATGGTCAAGAAGACAACTTCAGAAGATTGCTTACTTTTTTGTTCAAAATGAAAAATCGCTTGTTCTGTTAAGGATGATAAAAGTTTATCATGCGGAAATAAGTGGTGATACCCGTTTTGACAGGGTAATTAAATTGGCAAAGGACATCACAAAATTACCTGTGTTGGACAGGTTTGGCGGCGGCGCCAGGCTAATTGTCGCAGGAAGTACATGGCCTGCTGATGAGGACGTTTTGCTGGAATTGATGAAATCGACAAGTGAAGACTTCAAGATGGTAATTGCCCCGCACGAAGTTCACCCGGAACATGTAAAACAGATTATGAGTAAATATGACCTTTTTAATCCGGTTCTATACTCAGCCGGTGAAAATAATGGTATCGAAAAAAGCCGGGTGATGGTCATCGATTCAATAGGAACCCTTGCTTCTGCATACAGCTATGCTTTTCTATCATTCATAGGTGGAGGTTTTGGAGTTGGCATACACAATACGCTTGAGGCAGCCGCACATAGCATTCCGATCATTTTTGGGCCTAATTACAAGCGATTTCAGGAGGCTGTCGAATTGGAGAAGCTGGGAGGTGGGTTTTCTGTTTCTAATGCTGCTGATTGTAAAAAAGTATTTGATATTCTTACGCAGAATGAAACCAAATATCGCCAGGCTTCCCAAATTGCAGGTGAATTTGTCCGCAGTCAGGCTGGCGCTACCAACAGGGTAATAGATAAAGCTCGTGAATTCATTATAGGGGGATAATTTTTACATCCGCTCTTTTGCTAAGAAAATTAATATTTCCGATTTTCACAATTTCAACCATCCTATCTTTTCTTTGTTATTTTTGCGAAAGATTAAAAACTAATCAGAAATGGATGTTATTTTAAGAAAAGCGCTAAGAAAGCCCACTGCGGCTGATACCATTTACCTGGTAAAAGCTGGCAGTGACTTAAAGCAAACTAATTTAACCGATGAAGAGATTGATTTTGTAAAAAAGGAACACAGGTTAAAACGAAACGTAATTGAAGTAAACAGGTATAAAAATCGCCTCATTATTGTTTACGGTGAACTCCTGGGAACGAAGTCCAAAAGACTTGAAAACTGCAGGAAATACGCGGATGAAGCTCAAAAATTATTGAATAGGGCCAAGGTGGAAAGAGTGGTCGTTTTTCCAATTTCTGCACAAAAAGAAGAAAGCTTTGCTTTTATAGAAGGACTTTTGCTTGGCAATTATCAATTCATAAAGTATTTTAAAGACGCCGGCAAAAAAGAAAACAGCCTCGGCCAGGTAGATGTTTATGCTGCCGATATTGTTGACAAAGAAATAGAAGATTTAGCTATAGTGGTGGAAGCAGTTTATCACGCACGGGATTTAGTAAATGAACCATTGTCGTTTCTTACTGCCACACAGTTTTCGGAAGAAATGAAGAATCTGGCAGCCGAGAGCAAAGCCAAAATTGAGGTATTTAACAAGAAGAAGATAGAGAGCCTGAAAATGGGTGGGCTTTTAGCTGTCAATAAAGGCAGTATCGATCCCCCTACATTCACCGTATTAGAATGGAAACCCAGGAAAACTGTCAATTCCAAACCTTATGTATTTGTTGGGAAAGGCGTTGTTTATGATACCGGTGGATTAAGCCTGAAACCTTCCAACTTCATGGAAATCATGAAATGTGATATGGCTGGTGGGGCTGCTGTGGCAGCCGCATTGTATGCCATAGCCAAGGCTAAGCTGCCGGTTCATGTAATTGGGCTGATACCTGCTACAGATAACCGTCCGGATGGAAATGCCTATGTACCTGGTGATGTGATAACAATGTATGATGGAAGTACTGTTGAGGTATTGAATACAGATGCTGAGGGCAGGATGATCCTTGCCGATGCCTTAAGTTATGCAAAGCAATACGATCCTGAACTGGTCATCAATATAGCCACATTAACCGGCGCTGCAGCCAGGGCTATTGGACCACAGGGAATGGTGGGATTGAACACCAAAGCCGAGGCGGAATTTGAACTGCTTCAAAAATCCGGAGATATTGTAAACGAACGTATTGTGGAATTCCCAATGTGGGACGATTATAAAGAACAACTGAAATCTGAAATAGCCGACCAGAAGAATATCGGCGGTGTAGACGCCGGAGCCATTACCGCTGCTAAATTCCTCGAGCATTTTACAGATTACCCTTTTATTCATCTTGATATTGCCGGACCTGCATTCTTATCAAAGAAAGACAGCTATAGAAGTGTTGGGGGAACAGGCGTAGGTGTCAGGTTGCTTTTTGATTTCATTAAATCAAAGGTTGACGATTAGGCAGGTAAACCTGATTGACATCAGATAAAATTCTGTAAAAACCACATTGGCTTCAGTGTGGTTTTTTTGTATATTAGGCTCGCACATCAAAAACCTATAGCAATGCCCTATGATTTATTATCCTACTTTGATCAGCGTTTTGAAAAAAAAGCCCGTTTAAAAATTAAATCCGGACCCTTCCTGACCATCTCCAGACAAACTGGCTGTAATGGTTCAGGGATAGCAGCAGACCTCGTCAGAGCCCTTAAAAAGCAAGATAAAAGCTGGAAGTTTATCAACAAGGAAATCCTTGAAGAGTCTGCAACCCAGCTTAAAATTGACCCGTCCAGAATCAAATACGTCTTTGATTCAATAAAAAGAACACATGCTGATGATGTTATCGCTGCCCTGTCAAGCCGTTATTATAAAAGCGATAAAGCAGTGAGAAAAACCATAACTGAAGTCCTCAGGCACTATGCCACCGCTGGAAAAGTCATCATGGTCGGCAGAGCGGGTGTAGCAACAACTAAAGACATGCCTGGCGGAATACACATCAGGTTGATTGCGCCATATGATTGGAGAGTAACTTCTTTAAAAAGAAGAAAATCTTTTGAACATGTTAAAGTGGACACTTTCATCAGGGAGCACGACAAAAAGAAAAGAAAACTCATTGAAGATTTTTGCGGCAAAACAATAAATGAGATCCAGTTTGATTTAACGATTAACTGTGCTTCTTTCTCAAGGCAGCAGCTTATTGATATGATACTTGAAGCTATGAAGATGAAGAATCTTTTATAGGATCAAACTAAGGAAAACCAATAACTTTTTTCGATGTCGGGTTAACAGTAAAGCTGCTAAATAAATTGTACTTTTGGGCGTTTATAAAGCATTTAAGAATTGTGCAAATGAGAAACATCCTCTTTGTTATTACCGTGTTTGTGATACTTCTATTCAGCAATTGCAGCACTGAGGTTGACCTGTATGCCGATTACAAGGACATTACCATTGTTTATGGTATTTTAGATATCAGTGACGATACAATTTGGATAAAAATCACAAAGGCATTTACCGGCCCCGGTAACGCGTTGGAGATGGCACAAAACCCTGACTCCAGCAATTATCCATACAAATTAGGTGTTCAACTGGATGGTGTAAGAAACGGACAGAGTCTTGATCCGATCACTTTTGACACATTAACCATCACCAATAAAAGAGCCGGGGATTCAATATTTTATTTTCCAAACCAGTTGATGTATTATGCGGTAGGTGAACTTAATGAAGAGGCAACTTACACGTTAAAGATCCTCAACAGAGACAGTGAAATCGGATCACAAACATTGATCGTAAACAATTTTGCCATTACCAAACCAAGAAACATTATCAGTTTTGTAAGTCAGGGAGAACCTACTGACGGAGAGATTGAATGGAATTCAGCATTAAACGGGAAACGATACGAAACCTTTTATATTTTTAATTACCAGGAATTGCGACCCTCTGCCTCCGATACGCTCGATCTTTCGGTGAAGTGGTATTTGGGTTCCCAGGAGTCGTTAGAAACAGATGGCGGAGAAAACATGGAAGAACGGTATAGCGGGGATAAGTTTTATGGCAGACTGAATGAAGAGCTGCCTGACATCCCCAATGTTAAGCGATGGGCTGGAACCATTGATATGTATGTGACTTCAGGATCTCAGGAACTGCAAAACTACATTTCAATCAATGATGCACAGGGAAGCCTCCTGACAGAAGTGCCTACTTATACGAATATAAACAACGGCATAGGAATTTTTGCCTCACGCCATACAGCCACAAAATCCGTTGTGCTATCTGTGAATTCACTGAAGTATTTGGTTGAAGGAAATGATCTTGGATTTCTTTATCCAACCGAGAAGTGAATCTGATAAGCTTTCAATGCCATGCCTGACCAATAATTGCTGGCGCCAATCCATTACATTCGCTGCCTTTTTGTCACAGTTAAGGTGACTGAATAAATGTGCATGAAGCAATTTCCAGTCATTTTAATAGATTGATATACAATCATCTAATGCCGGATTAAAAATCGCTATCCAAATTAATATTTTTGCTTACCAGGTTGTTATCACTCCTTTGGCATAGTCATTGACACGCAGTTAAAAACTATTAAAATTTAACCTGCTAATTTATTATTTAGAATTTCAAAGGAGGAAAAAGATATGAGCAAAATAATTGGAATTGACTTAGGAACAACCAACTCATGCGTCGCTGTGATGGAAGGTAACGAGCCCGTCGTTATTCAGAACAGTGAAGGACGCAGAACAACCCCATCGATTGTTGCATTCACAGATAACGGTGAACGCAAAGTCGGTGATCCGGCCAAAAGACAGGCCATAACAAATCCTGAAAAAACTGTTTACTCGATCAAGCGGTTTATGGGCAACGCTTTTTCAGAAGTTACAAAGGAATCCGCCAGGGTTCCTTATAAAGTTGTGAAAGGTGATAACAACACACCCAGGGTAAAGATCGACGACAGACAATATACCCCTCAGGAAATTTCTGCCATGGTTCTTCAGAAAATGAAGAAAACCGCAGAAGATTATCTGGGTACTACTGTTAACGAAGCTGTAGTTACAGTCCCCGCATATTTTAATGATTCTCAGCGTCAGGCTACCAAAGAAGCTGGTGAAATTGCCGGCCTCACTGTAAAAAGAATCATTAACGAACCAACTGCCGCGGCTCTGGCTTACGGACTTGATAAAAAACAAACCGATCAGAAGATCGCGGTGTTTGACCTTGGTGGCGGTACTTTCGATATCTCTATCCTGGAATTAGGTGATGGCGTGTTCGAGGTAAAATCTACAAACGGAAACACCCACCTTGGTGGTGATGACTTCGACGAAATGATCATCAACTGGCTTGCGGATGAATTTAAAAAAGACGAAGGACTTGATCTGAAAAAGGACCCAATGGCGCTTCAGCGTTTGAAAGAAGCTTCTGAAAAAGCCAAAATCGAATTGTCAAGTTCAACAGAAACAGAAATCAATCTGCCATACATTATGCCGGTAGATGGTGTGCCGAAACACCTTGTCCGTAAACTGACAAGAGCAAAATTCGATCAGCTCACTGACAGCCTGGTACAGGCAACAATAAAACCTTGTACCCAGGCATTAAAGGATGCCGGTTACAACGCTTCCGATATTGATGATGTGATCCTCGTAGGTGGATCTACCAGGATGCCTTCTATCCAGAAAGTCGTAAAAGAAATCTTTGGCAAAGATCCCTCCAAAGGTGTTAATCCTGATGAGGTGGTTGCCGTAGGTGCAGCAATACAGGGTGGTGTTTTAACCGGAGAAGTAAAAGATGTACTGCTGCTTGATGTTACCCCGCTTTCACTTGGTATCGAAACACTTGGAGGAGTAATGACCAGGCTTATTGAATCTAACACTACCATTCCTACAAAAAAATCAGAAGTGTTCTCAACTGCTGCCGACAATCAGCCATCTGTAGAGATTCACGTGCTTCAGGGTGAGAGACCGATGGCAAATCAAAATAAGAGTATCGGCCGTTTCCACCTTGATGGAATACCACCATCACCAAGAGGAGTGCCGCAAATTGAAGTAGCTTTTGATATCGATTCGAATGGAATACTTCATGTTCATGCGAAAGACAAGGCTACCGGTAAATCACAAAGTATCCGAATTGAAGCTTCATCCGGACTTTCCGATGAAGAAATCGCAAAGATGAAATCGGAAGCTGAAGCACATGCTGAAGAAGATAAACAGGCCAAGGAGCGGATTGACAAACTCAACAGCGCTGATGCCATGGTCTTTCAAACTGAAAAACAGTTGAAAGAATACGGCGACAAATTACCTGATGATAAGAAGTCAGAAATTGAAGCTGCAGTTGAAGAACTGAAAGTTGCACACAAAGGTGAAGACATCCCGGCCATTGATGCTGCCATGGAGAAGATGAACAACCTATGGCAGGCCGCCAGCCAGGAGATGTACCAGAACACCCAGGCTGAAGGCCAGGCTCCGCCTCCTGGTGAACAACCAGGTCCTGATGGAGGAGAGGGCAGTCCAAAGGGCGGTGATGATGAAGTTACTGACGTTGACTTCGAAGAAGTTGACGACAACAAATAGTACCAATTAACATCAAAATGAGCTAAAGCAATATTTCAATGTATAAATTGTTAATGCCGATGTATATTTGAAGCGACATTAAGATCGAAGTGAATTAATGGCGCATTTCAAATAACAATCGGTATAACTGATAAATTAAACGATTGAAAAAGGAGGTTTCCGAAAGGGGATCTCCTTTTTTTATTTGTTCCGATTAGTTATCAACAGTTGAATTATTTTATTGGCTTTTTCATTAATTTAGTCGGCCATGGTTTGATCCATAGGGGAAATTAACAATTTGTTAATCGGATAAAATCAGATGTTTGAACAATGTTAACCACATTTGGGAATTAAACCAAAAATCATCAATAATTTTAATTATGAAAACTTCTACAATTAGAAACTTATTAACTCTGGTATTGATTGGATTGATAACCACAGCCACAATGAACGGCCAGAATATTGTCACCAATGGTGACTTTGAAAGTTGGACCGGTGGACAGCCGGATGGATGGACTACCATCGATGCAGGTATCACGGTAACCGAAGAAACCACAATAATCTATGGCGGTTCAAGTTCAGCATCTGTTGACGTGACCACCGGAACGCAGGCTAACACAGATTTTCGTCAGTCCATTTCAGTAACAGGTGGAACAGACTACGATGTAAGTGTTTGGGTTTACCACACAGAAGGTAACATGAAAGCACGGTTGTACATTGACACCTACCTGGGTTATTCCGATAATACCATCACCGGTTCCTGGCAGGAAATGATTTACAGTTTTACAGCATCTGCTGATGAAGACATCGATATCGGATTAAGATTTTATGATCAATCAGGCTTTGATGGATCTGAGATTGTTTATGTTGACGATTATGTGATTGAGGAAGTTACAACCGGCGGCAGCGCGGTGACAATCTATCTGGAAGAGTTTGAATCTGACCTTGGCGCAACAATGGCCTATTCTGTAATCGGACCACAGGTATGGGTATGGGATAATTTTGGTGTGCCACCCGGGTGTTCCAAAATGAACGGATATTCCGGAGGCGCTGTACCTAACGAAGACTGGCTGATCACCAATGCGATCAATTGCGACAATTTCGATAATGTCATACTCTCATTCGATCATGCAAGAAACTATGCTGACAATTCCTGGTTGTTTGTACTCGTCTCTAATGACTATGATGGAAGCAGCGACCCCAGTACCAATGGCACATGGACCGATCTTTCCAGCCAGTTTACTTTCCCCGACCCCGGAGGCTGGACATTTATTGATGCGGGTACTGTTGATATCTCGTCTTACGTGGGAAGCAACACCTATGTAGCCTTCAAATACACAAGTGACGATTCCGATGCGGCCACCTGGGAAGTGGATAACATCCATGTGGAAGGGGAGTTCAACATCGATACATATATTGCCGGCTCTTTTAACGGATGGAATGCCAGCGATCCTGACTACAAGCTGAGCCTGAATGCAAACGGGCTTCAGGAACTTACCAAAAATATGGCTGCTGCAACTCATGATTATAAAGTTGTGGAAGACGGAAACTGGTATCCTAATAACAATCAGCAAATCATTCTTTCCCAGGCAGAAGATGTTACCTGGAAGTATAATTACGATGCCAATCTTGTCGCACACACCTTACCTGTTGTGGCAGGAAATTTCCTTGCTGAACTTGGAGGAAATAACTGGGATCCGACTGAACTGATAGGGGAGATGGAAGATCCTGATGGTGATGATATTTATATATTAACAGTAACGATACCTACTGCAGGAAACTATGAATGTAAGGTCACTTTGAACAATAACTGGGACCAGAGCACAGGTGGCAATACACCATTCATATCCGATGGCATAAACCCCACAACTTTTACTTACGACTTCCCGAATAACATCACGACAGTCAGCGGACCACCGCCACCTGTGGCAACAGTTACTTTTTCGGTTGTTGACACTGCAGGGATGAATTATGACGGTTTTTACCTTAAAGGAAGCTGGGACGGAAATGGCTTCTATGATCCGGGCTGGGGTGGCGGAATGGAGCATTCGGCATTCTATGATG